>DATCFN010000222.1:0-3846 GCA_036509475.1 Rhizomicrobium sp.
GTTCGGTTGCTTTGGTTGCCGGAAGGCGCACGAAATCATCGCCAAGTTGAACGTCCGCATATAGTTCGTCACCATGCTCATGAAAATGAAGCAGGGAGCGGCCTTTGCTATAGAACGAGCCTCGCTTTTTCTCCTTCAACCCTTCGATCTTGCGCAATTGCCGCAAGAACGGTTCGAGGCGATCCAGGGCATCGGGGCCAGCGTGTTTCATAAAGCGATGGAAACAGGCGATTCAAAAAAGGGCAAGACGGCAACGCGCGCGCTGACTGTGCGATATGCAGGAGACTCCAACGAAATCGGCAGGGTGAGCGCAAAGTTGGCTCCCAACACAGCCGCCGGCCTTTCAATCTGCGCAAGCGCGATTGCCCGACGCAACGTCGGAGAACGGACCGAGGTGAGCGTGTGTCCGACGGGTCTGCCGTTCTGGATGAGCGCCGTAAACGATGCCGGCGTCTCGGAATCAAATTCGACGCCAACCAAAACGGCTTTACTCTTCGTGCGGTTGGCGAGCCAACCTGCACGGCCATTGAAAGACGTGTGATGCTCATCGATCAGGCTTTCAAGCCCAAGCGAATTCGGCGTTGGTTCAGAGATGAAACCGTCCCTGGCGGCGCTGTAATCGCGTTCCGGCCGCGGCACGCCGGCTTCAATGTCGAGAATGTCAGCCGCGGCAAGCCCGGCGGGTTGAATACCGAATTGCGCGCCGGCTTTCAGCAGCCGGTCCCAAAGAAAGAAGCAATCATTCGCCGCGACCCAGATTTCGTAACCGCCCTGTTCGCCCCAACGCGAGATCGTCACGTCCAATCCGCGCCAGAAGACTTTGCGGAATTCCAATGGTGCCACATCGGCATCCAAACCCGCGGCGCGCAAAATCTGGTCGGCATAGGGACCGATCAATGCAATGCCGCCTTCCTGCTCGGTGACATCGCGCAGCGTCACGTCGAAGGGAGACGCCGCCATGGAAAGCCACGCCGCATCCGTCGCGGCGGACGCGAGCAGAAATTTGTCGCTGGCAAAACGCGCAACCACCGCTGCGCCACGCACGGCGCCACCGTCATTCAACCAGAGAGCTTTCAAAGCCTGTCCGGGCATCAAAGCGTTTGCGTCGCGCGTCACAAGCCGGTTGAGAAACGGCCCGGCCTTCGCGCCTTCCACAAAAACACGCCAGCGCCAGGAAATATCTGTGATCACAGCACCTGTTCGTGCCGCCAACGCTTCTTCCTGCGCATCGCCGTAATCTTCGGCGAGTGTGAAGCCACCACGGCCGGCCCACCGGTTGAAGCGGTTTCGTGCCGCAGCACGGCCGTGAAACGGCGTAGCGCGTGGAGCGTCTGTCATTTGCGCCCCGTTATCATCGACGCCGCAATCCGCGCGGCGCGCCCGGACACGGCCGGTACGGGTTCGGCATCCGCGCCGCAGAGCAGAAGTCCTGATAGGGGCGTTGCAATCCGCGATTCCGGCTTGGCGAGCATTCGATCAACATTTGTGTGCGGGTCTTCATAGCACCGCTTTTCAAAATCGTCCGACGTCAACACGTCGGCCGCTGCGATCCTTCCCGACAGATCCGATCCCAGCCTTTCGAACGCCTGTATGGCACGCGCTGCCAGAACAGGTTTCAATTTTGCCCAGCCTTCTGCCGGTTGGCGGGGCACGGGGCGCAGCAGGAGAGAAACAATATGCTGCCCCGCGGGTGCGAGCGTGGCGTCGTTCACCGATGGCAAGACGATCTCCATCGGCAATTCACTGGCAAGACCTCCCGAACGCGCTGCCATTTCCGCCGATGCGTAGGTTTCCAGACGATCGGCAAGGATAAAGCGGGCCGCACGCGGCACGGCGATTCCACCGAACGCTGGAAAACCACGGACGGCCAATACGACTTTGGCTTGCGCTGTCGGCGCCATGCTGCGCGCAAGAATTTCCCCCTGCGCAATGCCGGCGGCAGGCGGCAGCACGAGATCGGACAGCGTGCGCCTACGCGAAAGGCTACAGAGCACTTGAGGCGCCGATACGATCTCGCCAGTCTCCAACCGTATCCCGGCAATGGAAGTTCCGTCAGAGAGCACTTCGACCACGCGGGCTCCGGTGCGAAGCTCGGCACCCGCCGCCCGCGCCGCTGCCACGAGCGCATTGACGAGACTCGAACCCTGCGCCTGCGCGACAGCGCCCTGCAGACCCGACATCTCCTGTGCCGCACGCCAGACCAGCGCGAGCGCTGACCCCGGCTCGAGCGTGGAAAGACCTCCCTCGGTCGCATCGAAACACAGCGTTGCCTTCAACGCGTCCGTTTCGAACCAGCTGTCGAGCCACGCGGCAGCACCGACTCGCGACAGATGTTCAAGACGGCGGCAAACATTATCGCGTGGCTGCTCACCATTTCGCTCCCACCAAAGCGGGCGCAGAGCGAGGGCCAGATCAAAAAGCTCGCGCCGGAAGCGCGGCCACGCTGATGCATCGCGCTGCGAGTGAACCGCGATGTTGGCCGCCGTCGCGTGAACGTCGCGCTGGATGACGATGTGCTTGCCATCACTGCGCAAGCCGACGAGCGCCATGTCCCGTGCGGCAAATGCAAGACCACGACGCGCGAGCTTCAGTTCTTTGACCACCCGCGGATCGAGCGCGTATAGCAGATGTGCGAGTGGTGCGGAAAATCCCTCGCCCAGCGGAGCAGACTCGCAGAGTCCGCCAAACTTGTCCCGGGCTTCAAGGAGCAGAACCTTTTTTCCGGCGCGCGCCAGATAAGCCGCGGCGACAAGCCCGCTGACACCGCCGCCGACCACGATCGCATCGCTTTTGCGCAGTTCGCTCATTTCAGCCGCCCCGACTTCATGTCGGTGGCGATGGCGCTGGCGGCGATAACCCCGGAAGCACATGTCCCCAGCGGCCCGGCGGCAGATGATGGGCCGGCAAGATAGACGCCGTGAATCGGTGTGCGCGGCCCGCCCAAACCGGGACGAAGATCCATCATCTGATCGGCGGCAATCTCGCCGCCCCACAAATCTCCATCCGTGAGGCCAAGCGATTCTTCGACATCCGGCGGCACGATCGTCTCGACAGCAAGCACGCGCCCGGAAATGCCAGGAAGTACGCTTTCGCAAACACCAAGCACGCGGTCGCGAAGGACGTCGCGCTTTTCGCGCGTCCAGGAACCGTCAAACAGCCGGACCGGCACACAGCCGACCGTTGCGGTCATCACGGTGGCGCCCAATGGGCACAATGCAACATTCGTGACCGAAGGAAATCGCAGCGTGACAGGCGGCTTTTCCGGAATGGTACCGGCGCGCCATGCCGTATAGGCATCCACGAATACGGCCGCGTCTGGCGCGATATAGAGTGGACCTCGAAACATAGCGCCGTCGTCAGACGATGGCATCTGCGGCAAGCCATCCAGTGCGAACAACAATCTCGCCGTGCTGCCGGCCATGCGAAAGGCGGCGACACGGCTGGCAAGTTCTGCCGGTAATTCGTTCCAGGCGAAAAGCGATAGAAAAGTTCGCTTCAAATCCAGCGTGGACAGCACCACGCGGGCGTCAATCTCGGTACCGTCCGCGAGGCGGACGCCTCTCACCTTGCCGCTTTGGTGGCGAATGTCGGTGACGTCGAGACCGCAAACTATCTCCACCCCGGACTCCCGAGCGGCGGAGGTCAGCGCGGCTGTGAGTTGCGGCAGCCCGCCAGCGATCTGCCCGGTCTTACCGCCAGCGGGCGCTAAAAGATGCAACGCACTTCCAGCAAGAGCCGGATGCGCGGCACGCCCGGACAATGTGCGAGCCATGATATGGGCGGCGACGTCAGTGTCAGAAATATTTCTGGCCAGAACCTCGTCGAGCAACAGCGTCGTCCATTCCT
>DATCFN010000223.1:0-4780 GCA_036509475.1 Rhizomicrobium sp.
TCCGCCGCGGTGCCCGTCAGGAAGCATTCCGAGAATCCGCCAAGCTCTTCCGGCTTGATATGGCGTTCGATCACCGGAATCTGCCGCGCCTTCGCCAGCGCGATCACCGAGCGGCGCGTGATGCCGTCGAGAAAACAATCGGGCGTCGGCGTCAGGAGCTTTCCGTCCTGCACGAAGAACGCGTTGGCGCCGGTCGCTTCCGCCACATAGCCGCGATAGTCGAACATGATGGCGTCGTGATAGCCCTTCGCCTCGGCGGCGTGCTTGGACATGGTGCAGATCATGTAAAGACCGGCCGCCTTGGCTTTCGTCGGCGCGGTATCGGGCGCCGGACGCTTCCAGTCCGAAACCGTCAGGCGGATGCCCTTCATCTTTTCCTTGGCGTCGAAATACGAAGCCCAGGTCCAGGCCGCGATGGCGACATGAATATGCGCGTTCTGTCCGGCCACGCTCATCTGCTCGCTGCCACGCCACACGACGGGGCGCACATACGCATCCTTCAGGCCGAGCGCATTCACCGCTTCATAGGACGCATCGCAAATCTGTTTCTCGGTATAGGGAATCTTCATGTCGAGGATGCGCGCGGATTCGAACAGGCGCGCGGTGTGTTCTTCGAGTTTGTAGATGCGCCCCGCATACATGCGCTCGCCTTCGAACACCGACGAGGCGTAGTGCAGGCCGTGGGTGAGGACGTGAATCTTCGCATCGCGCCACGGCACAAGCTTGCCGTCGAACCAGAGCGCACCGTCGCGATTGTCGAAGGGAATGACGTCGGCCATGAAAATCCTCACTCTTTTACGCGGGGCGGGTCTTGCGCTGCGGAGAAGTCCCGGCCAAGTTAGTCAGCATGGCTGACATAAAACCGGCTGAAACACCGCAATCTGCCTCCCCTCTATACCTTCGGGACGAGGATTTGAAGCAGGGTGTGGACCTGTTGTTCTTCGCATTCAGCGACGTGTTCGCGCAGGGCGAAAGCCATCTGCGCGCCGCCAATCTGGGCCGCGCCCATCGCCGCGCGCTCTATTTCATCGCCCGCAATCCGGGGCTTTCCGTGGCCGATCTGTTGTCGATCCTGAAGATCACCAAGCAGAGCCTGAACCGCGTTCTCAACGATCTGCTGAACGACGGCTTTGTCGAACGCAAAGCCGGTATGCAGGATCGCCGCACACGGCAGTTGCGGCTGACGGCAAAGGGAACTCTGCTTGAGACCGCCTTGTGGGAAGCGCAGCGCCCGCGGCTGGTGCGCGCGTTCCGCGACGCCGGTCCCGATGCGGTGGCGGGATTTCGCCGCGTGCTGACGGGACTTGCCGGCGTTGAACGCAGCAGGAGGCACATGCCCCGATGAGTTCGCCGCTCTCCGCCATGGAAAATCCGCATCTGCTGGTCGTGGACGATGACGACCGTATCCGCACGCTGCTGCAGCGCTATCTGACGACCAATGGCTATCGCGTCAGTGGGGCTGCGGATGCCGCCGAAGCGCGCGCGCTGATGAAAAGCATCGCCTTCGATCTTCTGATCGTGGACGTGATGATGCCGGGCGAGACGGGGCTGGATTTCACCAAATCCATCCGCGCGCACGATCAGACCCCGATCCTGATGCTGACCGCGCGCGGCGGCGCGGAAGACCGCATTGCCGGATTGGAAACCGGTGTTGACGATTACCTGCCCAAGCCGTTCGAGCCGCGCGAATTGCTGCTGCGTTGCGGCGCCTTGCTGCGCCGCGCCGCGCCCGTCGCGCGCTCGGCCCATACGGAAGTCAAAATGGGCGAAGCGGTGTTCGATCCCGACCGCGGCGAACTGCGCCGCAAGGGCAAGCCGGTGAAACTCACCAGCGCGGAGAACGCGCTGCTGAAACTGTTCGCCGCCAATGCCGGCCGCTCGTTCTCGCGCGCCGAACTCTGCACCCGCCTCGGCGTGGCGCTCGAACGCTCCATCGACGTGCAGGTGACGCGCCTGCGCCGCAAGATCGAGGAAGACCCCAAGCTGCCACTCTATATTCAGACCGTGCGGGGCGTCGGCTACGTCCTCGTACCCGATCGTGTGACATAGCGATGCCGGGCCTGCATCCCTTCCGCATGCTGAAGCGCTGGATGCCGCGCGGGCTGTTTGGCCGTTCGCTCATCATCATCATCACGCCGGTGGTGATGCTGCAGGCCATCGTGAGCTACGCCTTCTTCGTGCGCCACTACGACATTATGACGGCGCGCATGGCGCGCGGCGTTGCCGCCGATGTCGCGTTTCTCGTCAATCTGGAGGAAAGCCGCCCCGCCGGACCGGAGCGCGGACAGTTGATCGACATGGCGGCGCGCAATTTCGAATATCAGGTGTCGATTGTGCCGGGCGAACATCTGGCCAGGCCGTTCAAGCACTCCGCGCCGGACATCAACAGCGCGCTCAACGCCACCTTCCGCACGCAGCTCGGCGAGACGCGGCCGTTCACATCGCATGTCAGCGGCGACTATGTGGATCTGAAAGTCCAGTTGAAGGACGGCGTGCTGCAGATACAGGTGCCGCATAAGCGGCTGATCGCATCCAACGCCGACGTCTTTATTTTGTGGATGGTGATTTCGTCGCTGATCCTGCTCGCCGTCGCCATCATCTTCCTGCGCAATCAGGTGCGGCCGATCGAGCGGCTGGCCCGCGCCGCGGACAGTTTCGGCAAGGGCCGTTCGATCCCCGATTTCAAGCCGTCCGGCGCCACCGAGGTGCGGCGCGCCAGCCAGGCCTTCATCACCATGCGCGAACGCATCGAGCGCTATGTGCAGCAGCGCACCGAAATGCTGGCCGGCGTCAGCCACGACCTGAAGACGCCGCTGACGCGCATGAAGCTCGAACTGGCGATGATGCCGAACAGCAGCGATACCAAGCCGATGCGCGACGACATCGCCGAGATGGAGCACATGCTCGACGAATATCTCGATTTCGCGCAAGGCGAAGGCGGCGAAGAAGCGCTGAACGCCGATCTGTCGGACATCGTGCATGATGCGGCGATGGCGGCGGCACGAGCGCGCGGCGCGGGGCCTGACCGGCTGACGGTTGTTGCCGAGCCGGGTATCATCGTGGCCGTGCGGCGCAACGCCCTGAAACGCTGCACGACCAATCTCATCGATAACGCGCTCAAGCATGGCCACCACGTCAACGTCGCGCTGAAGCGCGGCGGCAAGTCCGTCGAGATCGTCGTGGACGATGATGGCCCCGGAATTCCGGAAGCCCGGCGCGAAGAAGCGTTCCGGCCATTCCACCGCCTCGATCAGGGCCGCAACCTGCAGACCGGCGGCAGCGGTTTGGGCCTCGCCATCGCGCGCGACATCACGCGGGCGCATGGCGGCGATCTGGTTCTGGCGGAGAGCCCGCAACACGGATTGCGCGCGACGATACGGCTTCCGGTTTAGTCTTCGTCCGCCGGCTTGGCGCGTGGCCGCAGGAAATCCTCGGCACGCGAAAGATCGCCATCCAGCCGCGCCATCGTGGCCAACATATCCGCATCGTCCTCCAGCCACACGCCGATGGCGCGCGCCATGATCGCGGCGAAACCCAGCGATCGCAGGCCCGGCGCCGCACCGGTGTCGGCTTGCGCCAGCGTCAGCAGCCATCCCGCCGCGGTCGCGAAATGCTCGCGCTGCGCCAACAGGGTCAGCGGATCGAATTTCAGCCCGTCATAAAGAGAGCGGATCGCGGGTTTGCGTTTCGCGTTGATCTCGAACCAGGTCATCGCGGCTTCGAGCACGCGATCCTTCGCCGTCGCATCTTTTTCCGGCACATAGCGCGCTGCGGTTTCGGCGCCGAATCTTGTCAGGATCAACCCGATCAGCGCGGTCTTCCCGCCAAAGGATTGCAGACTGGAAAGCGGAATCTTCGCGGCCTTCGCAACATCGCCCAGCGTCAGATCGCGCCACGGCATGCTCGCCAGTTTTTTCAGCGCCGCATCCGCGAGCCGGGTTTCATTCGTCGCCTTCACCATGCGCCAGCATCGCAGCGCATGCGGCCCCGCTCAATAGTCGTATTCACCGCGTTGTATGGCCAGGAGCTTCTGTTGCAGGTAATCCAGATGCGGATCGGTCAGCGTGCCGCCGTCTTCCTGCTGAAGCTTGATGCCTTCTTCGCGCAAATCCTTGAGCGCTTTGGCTCGATGCAGTTCGGCCGTCGTTGGACCACCGCCGCCCATGCCCATGGGCGGGCTCGACGGGCGGGGGACCGCCATCCCGTTCATGGGATCGGCCGCCGCGGCGGATGCCACAAGCAACACGGACAACACCGTGACAATGGGAAACAGCCTCATCGTATCCGCTCCGGGCAGGCTTCGTTCCCGGCAATATATCAACTTCGCGCGCAGAAACTATTGCGGCGGTAGCGCCAACGGATCGCGCTAGACCGCCAGTTCTTTCGCCCGCTTCCGGGCCGCGGAAACCGCGCGCTTGATAAGCGGCGGCAGGCCGTTCTTGGCCATCAGCACCTTCAGCGCGGCTTCGGTCGTGCCATGCGGACTGGTCACATTCTTGCGAAGCTGTGCGGCGGGTGACGGATCGGCCTTCAGCAAAGCGCCGGAGCCGATGATTGTCTTGCGCGCGAGGCGCAGCGCGACATCGGCCGGCAGGCCTTCCGCCTCGGCGGCGGCGGCCAGTGCTTCGACCATCAGGAACACATAGGCCGGACCGGAGCCGGATACCGATGTCACCGCGTCAATATCGGCCTCGCGCTTCACCCAGACAGTTTCGCCCAGCGCGGCAAGCAGCGACACGGCCAGTTTGCGATCCTTCGCCGTCGCGTTCGGCGGCGCATA
>DATCFN010000224.1:0-4385 GCA_036509475.1 Rhizomicrobium sp.
GTCCATGTACCAATCGACGATGCGCGGCACGTCGGTCCGCCCGCGCGCGCCGCCGAACGCGGTGCCCTTCCAGACGCGCCCGGTCACCAATTGGAACGGCCGCGTCGCGATCTCCTGCCCGGCCCCGGCGACGCCGATGACGATGCTCTGGCCCCAGCCGCGATGGCAGCATTCCAGCGCCTGGCGCATCACCTTGACGTTGCCGATGCACTCGAAACTGTAATCCGCGCCGCCCTTGGTGAGATCGACGAGGTACGGCACGAGGTCGCCCTCCACCTCGGCGGGGTTGACGAAATGCGTCATCCCGAACCGCTCGGCCATCGCGCGGCGACTGGGGTTGAGATCGACGCCGACGATCATCCCGGCACCCGCCATGCGCGCGCCCTGCACCACGTTCAGCCCGATCCCGCCCAACCCGAACACCACGACGCGCGCGCCAACCTCCACCTTCGCGGTGTTGATGACGGCGCCGATCCCGGTGGTGACGCCGCAGCCGATATAGCAAACCTTGTCGAACGGCGCGTCGCTGCGGATTTTCGCCAAGGCGATTTCCGGCATCACTGTATGGTTCGCAAAAGTCGAGCAACCCATATAGTGCAGCACCGGTTTGCCTTTGTACGAAAAGCGCGACGTGCCGTCCGGCATCAGGCCTTTGCCCTGCGTCGCGCGGATCGCGGTGCACAGATTGGTCTTATGGCTCGTGCAGCTTTTGCATTCGCGGCATTCCGGTGTGTAGAGCGGAATAACGTGATCACCGGGTTTGAGGGATTTCACGCCGGGCCCAACCTCCAGCACCACACCAGCGCCCTCATGGCCGAGGATCACAGGAAACGCTCCCTCCGGATCGCCGCCGGACAGCGTAAAGGCGTCGGTGTGGCAGATCCCTGTGGCTTTGATCTCGACCAGCACTTCGCCAGCCTTTGGCCCTTCCAGGTCGACCATTTCGATTTCCAGCGGCTTGCCCGCCGAAAAAGCCAGTGCCGCGCGCGTTTTCATCGTCCGTCTCCGAATCCCAGCCCAAGATTTGGTCATATTGTGCTGTGACAGTGGCGAAGGTGAAAGGCCGCACCTATCTTTCATCTGTCGAGTCGCTTCGGGGCGTCATGATCGAAGTTCAGGACCTGGTCTACGAGTATCCTTCCAAGCGCGCCTTGGAAGGCGTGTCGCTGAGCGTTCCGGCGCAAACGATTGTCGCGTTGGTCGGCCCGAACGGCGCCGGCAAAACGACGCTGCTGCGGTGTCTCGCGGCGTTGGAATCGCCCTATTCGGGAAGCGTGATCATTGATGGCTTGGACACGCGCGAACATCCGCGCGAAATCCACGCGAGGCTGGGTTATCTGCCGGATTTCTTCGGCCTTTATGACGAACTGACGGTTCGTCGCTGCCTGACCTATTCCGCGTGGTTGCACGGCATTGCGGCCGACGCGACAGCGGCCGCGGTGGAAAAAGCCGCGCAGAGCGTTGGTCTGTCCAACCGGCTCGACACCAAGGCAGGCGAACTTTCCCGCGGACTGCGCCAGCGCCTTGCGATCGGCCAATCCATCGTTCACGAGCCCAGAGTGCTTTTGCTGGATGAGCCGGCGGCAGGTCTGGATCCGCAAGCGCGGCGTGACCTGTCGGTCCTGCTCACGGGTCTGCGCGACCGGGGCATCACACTTGTCGTGTCGTCGCACATCCTCGCCGAGCTGGAAGACTACTGCTCGGAAATGATCATCATCGAGAACGGCCGCGTCGTCGGTGGCAAGCCGATCAAGGTGCGGGATGTCGAACGTCCGCGTTACCTGATTGAAGTGGCGACGGCGCGCAGCGATCTGGGCACATTTCTGAAAAACGCCAGCGTCGATGTCATCGAAGCGGATGATCACCACGCGCTCATTACGTTTACGCGAAATGCCAGCGCCCGGGCGAAACTGGTGCGCGATCTGGTCAATGCCGGTTTTGAGGTGTCCAGCTTCGGCGAGTCCTCCAAGGCGCTGGAAGATGCTTACTTTTCGCAAATCGGAAAAGGCGCGGCATGACCAACCCGGAATTCCGCCGCAACCTGTGGCTTGAACTAAGCCCGCGCCGCATCGTTTTCATGGTGGCGATATTGGGGCTCATCTTCTTTGCGGCGGCGGTGACGAACGCGGATAACGGGCCGGCTTCTGTCGCTGAGATGCTTTACTATCTGATCGTCGTGTTGTGGGGGGCGCGCAATGCCGGGCTGAGCGTGGTCGGTGAAATTCGCGATCGCACCTGGGATTCGCAACGCCTGTCGTCGATCAGCGCCGCTGAGATGACGTGGGGCAAGTTGTTCGGATCGACGATCTACAACTGGTTTGGCGGGGCGATTTGCCTGGCAGTGATGCTGGTTTACGGCTTCGCGCATAGCACGCCGGTCACAACGCTGATCAGCCTTGTTTATTACGTCGCTATTGGCGTGATCGCGCAGTCCGCCGCGCTGCTGGCCAGCCTCGTGGCCGTGCGCAGGCGTCAGAGGCATTCGCGCCTCGAAGTTTTTCTTTATCAGCTGATCGGAATTGCCGCTGCCATCGCGGTGTTTGGCGTGTGGGAGACCGTCGATCCGGCCGGCTCGCTCATCACCCATCGCAAGGCGACCGACTTCATCGCATGGTGGGGCGCCACGCTCGATGCGCGGCCCTTTCTGCTGATTTCACTGGCGATATTTGCAGGTTGGACATTGCTCGGCTGCTATCGTGAAATGCGGCGCGAGCTGAAATTGCGCAACGGGCCTTTTGTCTGGCTCGGCTTTCTTGGTTTCATGGGGCTCTACGTTGCGGGCTTCGATGCATTGCTTACGCAAGATGCAACGATGTCAAATTGGAGTGTCGTTGCACTGCGCCTTGCGCTAGCAGCAACGACTTTTGGCGCGCTCACCTACATCATGGTGCTGCTGGAGCCGAAGGACCGCGTTTTGTATCGCTGGTATGGCGCGCAAATCGCGTCCGGGAAAATTGGTCAGGCGTTTTGGGGTCTTCAAGGCTGGATCATGAGCTTTTTCGCGGCAGCGCTGACGGCTGTCGCGTTGATCGCGTGGCTCGGTATTCACGACGCGCAAAGCGGATCGCAGGCGCTGGTGGCGTCCTGCCTCGGCTTGCTCACGCGCGATGTCGCGATCTTTGTGCTCTTCGCCACATTGCCCGGACGCCGCCGCGGCGATTTTCTTGTGCTGGTAACATTGCTAGCGCTTTACGAGCTTGTGCCCGCGATACTTGGTGGACTCGGCTTAAAGGGAGTGCTGCCGTTTTTCGATCCGCTTCCAACCAGCCCCGTTTGGCTGGGACCGGCCGTCATATGGGCAGAGGCGGTCGCTGTCACGGCAACGGCGATGACGCGGCTGGCCGTTTCCGAGAAAAGCAGCGCCTAGCGCTGGCGCGCGAGTTTCGATCCCGAATAGTTGGGTTGATCGATCGCAATCTTGTCCAGTGTGGTGAACTCCAGATGCTGCTCCAGCGATTCCGATGCGATCGACAGCGTTCCCGAGCGGATGCGGTGGCACAGTTCTCGATTTAAATCTTCTAGGCGTCCGTCACGACCTAGGAGCGCGGTCAACCGGTCATGTTCCGCGCTGGCCGCGGACGGCCCGCGCTCCAATTCGCGGGCAACGATGCCAAGTGCATTGGCCGCGACGCGGGCATGAAAGGCGGTGTGGCCCTTCAACTCCGGCATCGCTTTGGTTTCGAGGAAGTTGCGTACCGCCTCCACCAGTTCCAGCATCGAAGGCTGATCCATCATGGCTCAGATCTTTCCGTGGATAATAAGGTTGACCAGATCGATTTCCGTTTCCGATGAACGCCGCCCGATGGCCGCGCGCTCAACCGAACCATCGGCCTTGAAGCCCTGATACATCGTCATGCACATCACCCCCCATTTGAGCGAGCCATAGACAATCCATGTGCGCACGTCGTCGACATTGATTTCGCCGCCGCCCGCTTCTTTGTAGCCCCTCAGAAGATCCTTCAGGTCGCCGAAGCCGCCGACGACTTTGTTTGCAACGCCGAAGCGCCACGAGTTTGTGCAAATCCAGCCGATGTCCTCCAGCGGATCGCCGATATGTGTGAGCTCCCAATCCAGCGCGGCTTCCACGCCGCGCGGCGAGATCAGAAGATTTCCATGCCGAAAATCGCCATGCACCAGCGTTTGCCGTTTCGCCTGCGCCATGCGCGGTTCGAGCCATTTGAACGCGTATTCGAAAACCGGATGCGGATAGTTATAGGCGTCGTACAGGTCGCGATAGCGACGAAGCTGTGCGGGGCCGTCGATGACCGGGAGTATGTTCTTCAGTGATGCCGTATTGACCTTGTGAATCTTGGCCAGTATTTCTCCGCATTGCCGCGCCAGTTTCGGGCGGATGGAGTCGAACTCGATATCACGCAATATCTTCC
>DATCFN010000225.1:0-4234 GCA_036509475.1 Rhizomicrobium sp.
AACCACCAGCGCGGTCAGGAATATCGCCGTGCCGGTGAGATAGCCGAGATTCATCGTCATGGTGACAGTGTCGCCGCCGGTCTCGCCCAACGTCGTCGCGAGGATTTTGATGATCCAGAAAGTCAGCGTCACCGCCGGAACTTTGCTCATCACTGTGCTGCTGGTCATGGGCTTCACTTTGTCAGAACGTAAATTGCATCGCGGTGTACCAAGACGTCCGGTCTGTTTCGGCGGCATTCTGGATGCCGGGACCGAACGACGCCATCAGGTGATAATGGTCTGACAGATCGTAGGTCGCGCCGAGGCCAAGTCCAGTCGTCGTTTTGTCGCCGCGCGTGTCGGCGGTCTGATGGTAAATCTCCGCGCCGATATGCAAGGCCGGCAGCACCTCGCGCGTCAACGCCCAGCCCACAAGGCAATAATTCTTCGATCCACCACCCTTGTTCAACGCGCAACCGCCGCCGCCGAAGGTGGACCACGCTCCGAAATCCTTCTCCGCCCAGATGGGAACCATCAGCGAAGCATGACGATCGCTGACATTCGCGCTGGCGCTGGGCAGGAATACGCGCGGGAACAAGCTGACATCCCAGCCGAAATCGTCCTGATGCAGAAAGCGGTATTTCGCAGCCAGTTCGATGTTTCCGATGCCCGCCTCCGTGCCCTGCCCGCGCGGCGTTTCGTAGGCGAGCGGCAGAACGGCGGTCAGTTGCAGATCAGTCGCGCCGCCATAATTGAAGTCGATGCCTGTCTCGCCGCTATGTCCATCACGCGTCACCGTACCTTGGGCAAACGTATATATTTCGAAATGTCCGGCGTCGGTTGGCTCGGGATCGTCGGTGACATAGGGTGGTCCCGCGGCAGCCGGCGTCGCGAACGCCAGCAACGCGCATGACAATATGAGACAAATTCCCCGCATGTTTTGCAGAAGCCGCCGTAAGATCGCGGCGCCATCCCTGTCAAACCGTCCGCCGGAGATCAGTAGCATGACCACGCGTTTTATTGTGCCTGCTCTCGTCGCCGCAGCGCTTGCGGCCACACCGGCCATGGCGGGACCGTCCGGTTATCATCTGGTCAAGACGCTCGCTCTCGGCGGCGACGGATTCTGGGACTACATGTCATTCGATCCCGCGCATCGCCACCTCTTCATCAGCCACAGCATGCATATCGTCGTCGTGGATGTGGACAAGATGGTTGTCGCCGGTGACATCCCCGACACGCCGCGCGTTCACGGCGCGGCCATCGCGGACGATCTGGGGCGCGGCTTCACCAGCAATGGCGGCGACAACAGCGTGACGGCGTTCGACCTGCAAACCTTGCAGACGATCGGCCGCTATCCAACAGGCACGAAGCCCGACGGTTTTGTCTACGATCCGGTTTCACATCGCGCATTCACGCTCAATGGCGGCAGCGACGATGCCACGGCCATCGACGGCGCCACAGGCAAGACCGAAGGCACGGTGGCGCTGGGTGGACGTCCCGAATTTCCGGTGACCGACGGCAGAGGAAATGTCTTCGTCAACATCGAAGACAAATCGCAGATCGTGGAGTTCGATGCGAAGACGCTCGCCATCGAGAACCGCTGGCCATTGGCGCCGTGCGAAGGCCCGTCGGGTCTTGCCATCGACGCCGCGCACAACCGCCTGTTCGCGGGCTGTCACAATGAGATGATGGCCGTCGTCGATGCGACGACGGGAAAAATCATCGCCACGCCCGCCATCGGAAAGGGCGTCGATGCCATCCGGTTCGATCCCGGCACGGGCTATGCCTTCAGTTCCAACGGCGAAGGCACGCTGACCGTCGTCCACGAAGATTCGCCGGACAGTTTTTCCGTGGTGGAGAATGTGCCGACGGAGCGCGGCGCGCGCACCATGGAGATCGATCCCAGCACGCATGACGTGTTTCTCGTCACCGCCGATCTCACGCCGACGCAGCCGACCGCGGAAAATCCACATCCGCGCCCGACCGTGACGCCCGGCACGTTCCGCTTGCTGGTTTATGCGCGCTGAAGCGTCAGCGCCGCGCCGTCGCGCAGGATGGCATTGGCGGCGCGGGTGTAGCGGCCATCGCTCTCATGCAGCACCAGGCCGGGCAGCAATGCCTGTGGCGCGCGTGATGCTTTGATGACCTGAACAATCACCCGTTTCGCCGGTTCGCCCGCGCGCGGCCAGAGCGGAAAGATCGACACACCCTGCTCGCCCAGCGCCGCCAGCGCCTCACCCAACCGGTCGGCGCGCAGGATGGCCGTAAACGTGCCATGCGAAACCACACGCTTCATGCCGTTCGTGAGCCAGCTGCCCAAACTGCCGCGATCCTGCAACGCGCGCGCGCGGCCAGCGTCTGGCGAAACATGTCCGTCTTCGCCATGAAACGGCGGATTGCACATCACATGATCGAAGGCGCGGCGCAGATCGGGTGGTACGTCCAGCGCGTCGGCCGCCGTGAAGCGGACGCGGTCCTGCATATTGTTCTCCGCCGCATTCTCGTCGGCCAGTGCGGCCAGCGCCGGATCGATTTCGATGCCGAAAACCGCGCAACCTGTCCGCGACGCCAGACACAGGCCCGCCGCGCCCGCGCCCGATCCCAGTTCCAGAACGTCTTCGCCATCGCGCGCGGGAACCGCCGCTGCCAGCATCACCGCATCGAGGCCGGATCGAAATCCATCCGCAGACTGGCGCACGGTCACGCGGCCGTTGAGAAATTTGTCCGTGGTGACGGCCGCGCTCATTCGAGCGGCGACGGCGCCGCGAAAGCATCCCTGAGAAGGTCCGTGGCGCGCACCGCATCCTCGTCGGCCACCATCAACCGTTGCGGCAATATGACCATGCTGCCATCCATCACGCTCATATTGGTGTCGAGCACGACACAATGGATGCGTGCGTCAGCCAGTACGGCCTGTGCGAAATTGAGTTCGACGATGTTGTTTGTCTTCAGGATTTCCCGCACTTCCCGCCTCTTTCGCAACACCGCTGTGCAAATGCGCGGTGGCTCATTCTGGTATCCTTGACCCACAGGGGGCCCGCTCCCTAAATGTCGGTCAGCGATAGGGCTGGCGGCAAGGCTTTTGGAAGACAATAGCGCATGAGTACGGCCGAGGCAGTTCCGATGCAGGGCGGCACAAAGCTGGCGCCCATCGACCATCTGAACACGCTCCTGAGCGGCGATATGGCCGCCGCCGACCGCGTCATCCACGAACGGCTGGGCAGCGCCGTGTCGCTGATCCCCGACCTGGCCCGGCATCTGATCGATTCCGGCGGCAAACGGCTGCGGCCCATGCTGACGCTGGCCGCGGCGCGGATCTGCGGTTATGCGGGCAGCAGTCACGTCAAGCTGGCGGCCTCCGTCGAGTTCATCCACACCGCTACGCTTCTGCATGACGATGTCGTGGACGCCAGCGCGATGCGGCGCGGCAAGCCCGCCGCCAACATCGTCTGGGCCAACAAGCCGACCATCCTTGTCGGCGACTATCTTTTCAGCCGCGCCTTCCAGCTCATGGTGGAGACGGACAACATTGCGGTGCTCGGCATTCTGGCCGGTGCGTCGGCCATCATCGCCGAAGGCGAAGTGATGCAGCTGCGCTCGACCAACAATCTGGCGACGACGCAGGACGATTACATGCGCGTCGTGACCGCGAAGACGGCGACGTTGTTTTCTTCAGCGGCGGAAGCGGGCGCGACGATGGCCGGCGCGAGCGCCGTGTCTGTCGCAGGCCTGCGCGACTATGGCCACAATCTGGGCATCGCGTTCCAGCTGATCGACGACGCGCTCGATTATTCGGGCCGTCAGGCACAGATGGGAAAATCGGTCGGTGACGATTTTCGCGAAGCGAAAGTCACCTTGCCGGTGATCTTCGCTTATGCGCGCGCCGACGATGAAGGCCGTGCCTTCTGGGAACGCACCATCCAGACCGGGCCTCAGCATGAAGTCGATCTGGCCCGCGCCATCGCCTATGTCGAACAGACCGGCGGCATCGCCGACACCCGCGCGATGGCGGAGCGTTTCGTCGAAGCCGCCTGTGCGTCGCTGGCGCCGTTTCCAAAAAGCGACCTGCGCGAGACATTGATGGACGTCGCACGCTCATCCGTGGGCCGCGCGACCTAGAGCAGATTCCCGTTAATCCAAGTCGTAGCCTGCGTGAGCGAAGAAGTTGGCGCATTCGTCTGGTTTGAAAGTCCGAAGGGCGTTGCCTACGGCGGCTTCCAAAGCTTCGACGGTTCTGGCGGCGGTCTTTCGCACA
>DATCFN010000226.1:0-12746 GCA_036509475.1 Rhizomicrobium sp.
AAGCCGTTCATTTCGTAGCACCAGCCGCCGCGCTTGCGCTCGACGATTTTCGCATAAATGGATGCGGCGTCGATGGCGATGGGGCGACCGAGTTGAACGTCGATATCCTCGAAGGGAATCGTGAGCAGATGCGCGCGATGCACGGCGCGCAGCCCGTCCAACGTCGCAGGCGGACGCTCGGTCAGTCCGATGCGCCGCAAGTAGCCATCGATATTCATGCCGCCTTGGCTAGCGGAATTGGCATG
Source organism: Rhizomicrobium sp. (assembly GCA_036509475.1). GTDB lineage: Bacteria > Pseudomonadota > Alphaproteobacteria > Micropepsales > Micropepsaceae > Rhizomicrobium. Next base: position 246 of record DATCFN010000226.1, read on the forward strand.
CGGAATCCAATCGCGATTCTGTTCCACACATTGATGGTGCCGATCAGCAAAGTCAGCTTTGTCAGTTCGCTGTCGCTGAACTGGCCATGCGCCTGCTCATATACGTCATCGGGAGCATGGGTTTCGGCGATCAGCGTGAGCGCTTCCGTCCACGCCAGCGCTGCCCTTTCACGCGCATCGAACAGCATCGTCTCGCGCCAGGCGGGCAACACGTAAAGCCGTTGTTCGGTTTCGCCGGCCGCACGCGCATCGCGCGAATGCATATCGAGGCAAAAGGCACAGCCGTTGATCTGCGATGCGCGCATTTTCACCAGCTCGATCAATGATTTTTCCAAGCCACAGCCCTGCACATAGGTTTCCAGTGCCATCATGGCTTTCACGGCATCGGGCGCTGCGGCGGTGGCGTTCAATCTGGCTGTCATAAGAACTCCTGTTTTTGCCTGTTCGATATAAAGACGTCCGATCCAGCCTCTTTGTGACGAATCCTCATGTTTTCGCGTTCTGTTAACCGTTTTGACGCCGAATCGAATTATTTTGCACTTCGGTAGAGGGGACCCTTGCATAGTGTGGAGTTCGTGCTAGATATAACTTCGCAATAGCAAGGGAGGCGGATGAAGGCGCGACGTGACAGAAGAGACCCAATACACGCGCAAATTCCGTAAAGAACTCATGGCCGGGCTTTCATCGCTCGTCCTGCTGGCCGTGCTCGCACGCGCAGGACGCGAAATGTATGGATACGAAATCGCCAAAGCCGTTAAGGCGGAAGGCGAAGGCGGTCTGATCTTCAAGCAGGGTGCGATCTACCCCGTTCTGCGCTCGCTGAACTCATCGGGCCTTCTGGACAGCCGGGTCGAGGCGTCAGCATTCGGCCCGCCGCGCCGCTACTACAACATCACGAATGACGGCAAGCAGGCGCTGAACGACTGGCAGGGCGCCTGGAAAGACATGCGCGAATTCGTGGATGACGCGCTTCTGGCCGGCGGGACCAAGCATGAATACCAACCTACAGCCTGAAACCGTCAGAGAATATCTGAACGCGCTGACGGCGGCGTTGCGGGCGCAAGCTTGTCCGCCTGGGCTGATCGTCGACGCACTTAATGACTGTGAAGAGCATTTGCGCAACGAGATCGCGCAGAACCCGGAATTGAGCGAAGCAGAAGTGCTGGCGTCTGTCGTGGAAACCTACGGAACGCCGGCCGAAATTGCAGAGGAGTATAAATCCATGGAAGCTGCATTAACATCAGGACCATTTCCCACATCCGAAACACCGCCGGAAGACCGTCAATACGGCTTTTTCAATGTGATGACGGACCCGCGCACCTATGGCGCGCTTATCTACATGATGTTGTCGCTGGCGACCGGCATTTTCTATTTCACCTGGGTCGTCGCGGGCCTGTCGATGTCGGTCGGCTTTTTCATTCTCATCATCGGCATTCCTTTCGCCCTTCTTTTCATTGGTTCGGTCCGCGTTCTGGCGCATGTCGAAGGCCGGATCGTCGAGGCACTGCTGGGTGTGCGCATGCCGCGAAAATTGCCGGCCACGACTGCCAGCGATGAGGGCATTCTGACCCGCGTGAAAGAGGCGCTGATCGACGTGCGCACTTGGTCGTCGATGTTCTACCTGCTGCTGATGCTGCCGTTGGGAATTGTCTATTTCACACTCGCGGTCACAGGCCTCGCCTGCTCTCTCGGCGTCACCGGAATGGCGATCGCAGGACTTGTGACAGGCCATGTGAATTTCGAAATGGACGGCGCGCCCTACCTTCAACATTTCGTGCAGACCGCGCCGGGATTGGTTGTCTTCGCGCTGATCGGCTTGCTGCTGTTCTTCGTTGTGCTGCACATCGCGCGTGGCGTGGGCGCCTTGCACGCGCGGATTGCGGAAGTTCTTCTCGTCCGGTTGTAACCCCCACAACACGTGACGAATCAGGACGCGCCGTGAAATTTTTCACGGCGCGTTTTGATTCTAAATGAGCCGGGGAACTGGCCTGTCCCTTGCGATGTCGAGCCTGCAAACACCGCGCGTCCCGCTTTCGTCCACATGGACAGTTAACGCGCTAGTAACGGTTGACGGCGCTAATCATGGTCAGGCTATATGCGACGCCCTGCTTCGGCCGGGCACAAAGAGGAGCCGGGGGCAGAGTTCCCTTGCCGAAAATAAGAGGAGATGACGTGGAACCTCGCCACGCCGCGCCCTTCGCGCAACTTGTTTCGCAATGGCGCAATTCGACCCGAGCCGCCGCGGCCGTTCTTTCGTCCACGGACGGACGGTGGGCCATGGTGTCCACTTCTGTGACAGCGCTTGTCGCCGGATCCATCGCCTGGCTGGGCGCCGGCATGATGCCGATGAACAGCGCACGGCTCTCGACCCATCAGCGTTCGTTGATGCCGTATGAACTTTTCCTGCGCCTCGCAAGGGCCGGAAGCAGCAATGCGGCCTATGCCTCGTTCGGTCCCGCCGCCTCTTCTCCTGCGCAAGTTTCGCCTGTCGCCAATTCCAGCAATGCACCGCTGGACTATTCGCTTGCCGCGGAACGTTCTGGTGCTGCGGACGACAACGGCGTCGAAACCAAGACCATCACAATGGATCCCGGCGACACGCTGGTCGGCGCGCTGACGGACGCCGGTGTTTCCGATGACGACGCCAGTGCCGCTGTCGTGGCGCTCGCAAAAGTCTATGACGTGCGCTCGTTGCGCGCCGGCCAAGCGTTTGACCTGACCTTCGAGCATCCGTCCCAGCCGCTGGCGAAAGTCGCACCAACGCCCGTCGCGCAGCGCAGCCATGTGGCGCAGATTACCTACACGCCGCCGCCCGGTGCGCAGGACGACAGCGACAGCGACGACGGTTCCAACGTCGTGGACGTTGCCGCGCCTTCGGCCGGAAAACTTCTCTCCGTGAGTTTCTCCCCGACTGTCGAACATCAGGTCACCATTGCGCGCGGCACATCCGGTGACTTCACGGCGCAGGATCAGGTCAAGCAACTCGCCGAAAAACTCCACCGCGCCGGCGCCACGATCGACTCGTCGCTCTATCTTGCCGCGATGCAGGCAGGCATTCCCGCCGACGTCGTCGTGCAGATGATCAAAATGTTTTCGTATGAAGTGGATTTCCAGCGCGACCTGAAGCCGGGTAATTCCTTCGAGGTTCTTTACTCCTATTACTACACGCCCGACGGGCAGGCCGCGAAACAGGGCGACATCAAATATGCCGCGATGAAAATCGGCGGCCGCACCATCGCGCTTTATCATTTCGACCCTAAAGGTCCGGACGGCCCGGACTATTTCGACGCCCATGGCCAGAGCGCCAAATCGATGCTGATGAAAACACCGGTGGACGGCGCGCGCATCTCATCCGGCTTTGGTATGCGCTTCCATCCGATCCTGGGTTACACCCGCATGCACAAGGGCATCGACTTCGCCGTGCCGACGGGAACGCCGGTGATGGCCGCAGGCTCCGGCGTCATCAAGCAGGAAGGCTGGTCGAACGGCTACGGCAACTTCATGCTGATCGATCATCAGAACGGCTATTCCACCGCTTATGGACATCTGTCGCGCTTCGCTGCGGGCACGCATGTCGGCAGCCATGTGCATCAGAGCCAGGTCGTGGCGTTCAGCGGCATGACCGGCATGGCGACAGGCCCGCATCTGCATTACGAAATTCGCGTCAACAACGTGCAGGTCAACCCCGCATCGGTGAAGGTTGCCACCGGCCGCAGGCTGTCCGGCCGCGATTTGGTGGCGTTCCAGTCGGAACGCGCACATGTCCTGAATGCGATGGCGGCGATGCCGCTGGAAAGCAAAGTCGCCGAACAGGGCGGCGACCTTCGCGCGGCAAAGGACTGAACACACAGTGTCATCCCGAAAGCCGCGTAGCGGCTATCCGGGATCCATGGCGAGTTAGGTCACGGCCCGCGCTTCGCTGGCCGGGATAACAGTTCTAATGAATCGCTTTGCTCGGCGGTTCCGGCGCGAAGACATCCTCGCCGACATCGAAACTTTCGCCGTTGACGGTGAGGCCCGTCTTGCTTGCGCTTACCTTCACATGCGCGCCGTCTCCGACGCGGCCTTCGAGCAGCATCTGCGCGAGCGGATCCTGCAGACGGCGCTGGATCACGCGCTTGAGCGGACGCGCGCCATAGACCGGATCGTAACCGGCGGTGCCAAGCCATTCATGTGCTTTGGCATCGAGTTCGATCTCGATCTTGCGGTCAGCCAGCAACTTGTCCAAACGGCCGATCTGGATATCGACGATCTTGTCCATATTCTGCCGCGTGAGGCGATGGAAGATGATGATCTCGTCCAGACGGTTGAGAAACTCCGGACGGAAATGTCCGCGCACCGCCTGCATGACGTTTGCGCGCGCTTCCTTGTCGTCGCCGCCGGTCATGAATTCCGTGCCGAGATTCGATGTCAGGATGATGACCGTGTTTCGGAAATCGACCGTGCGGCCCTGCCCGTCGGTCAAGCGGCCGTCGTCGAGAACCTGCAGCAGCACGTTGAACACGTCGCTATGCGCCTTTTCGACTTCATCGAAGAGGATCACCTGATAGGGGCGCCGCCGCACCGCTTCAGTGAGCACGCCGCCTTCTTCATAGCCGACATAACCCGGAGGCGCGCCGATGAGACGGGCGACGGAATGCTTCTCCATGAACTCGCTCATGTCGATACGGACCATCGCGGTGTCGTCGTCGAACAGGAACGACGCCAGCGCCTTGGTCAGTTCGGTCTTGCCGACGCCTGTTGGGCCGAGGAACAAGAACGAGCCGATAGGCCGGTTCGGGTCTTGCAGTCCGGCGCGCGCGCGGCGCACGGCATTGGAGATCGCGCGCACCGCCGGGTCCTGGCCGACGACACGGTTTTCCAGCGCACTTTCCATTTGCAGCAGCTTTTCGCGCTCGCCTTCCAGCATCTTGTCCACGGGAATGCCGGTCCAGCGCGACACGATCTGCGCGATGTTCTGCGGCGTCACCGCTTCGTTGACGGACGGATCGTTGTTCTTCTCGTCGATCGCGCGGATTTTCTTTTCCAGATCGGGAATGACGCCATAGGTCAGCTCGCCGGCGCGGGCGAAGTCGCCCTTGCGCTGCGCGATCTCGACATCCTGCCGCGCCGCATCGAGCTTTTCCTTCAGGCTCTGCACGTCGGAGACGGATTTCTTCTCCTCCAGCCATTTGGCGGTGAGCGTGGCGGATTTGTCTTCCAGATCGCCCAACTCGCTTTCCAGAACCTGCAAGCGATCCTTCGACGCCGGATCGGTTTCCTTGCGCAGCGCCGCCTGCTCGATCTTGAGCTGGATGATGCGCCGGTCGAGCTCGTCCAAGGCTTCCGGCTTGGAATCCACCTGCATACGCAGGCGCGATGCCGCCTCGTCCATCAAGTCGATGGCTTTGTCCGGCAGGAAACGGTCGGTGATGTAGCGGTTGGACAGAGTCGCCGCCGCCACGATCGCGGCATCGGTGATGCGCACGCCGTGATGGACTTCGTATTTCTCTTTCAATCCGCGCAGGATTGACACGGTGTCTTCCACCGTCGGCTCGCTGACGAAGACGGGCTGAAAGCGCCGTGCCAGCGCCGCGTCTTTCTCGATATATTTGCGGTATTCGTTGAGCGTGGTTGCGCCGACGCAATGCAGTTCGCCGCGCGCCAGCGCCGGTTTCAGCAGGTTGGATGCATCCATAGACCCTTCCGCCGCGCCCGCGCCGACCAGCGTGTGCAACTCATCGATGAACAGAATGACCTTGCCGCTCGCGCCGGTCACTTCGGTGAGCACGGCTTTAAGACGCTCCTCGAACTCGCCGCGAAATTTCGCGCCGGCGATCAGCGCGCCCATATCGAGGGCCATCAGGCGCTTATCGCGCAAACTCTCCGGCACATCGCCATTGACGATGCGCAGCGCCAGACCTTCGGCAATCGCCGTCTTGCCGACACCGGGTTCACCGATGAGAACGGGATTGTTCTTGGTGCGGCGGCTCAACACCTGAATTGTGCGGCGGATTTCTTCGTCGCGGCCGATGACCGGATCGAGTTTGCCGGTGCGCGCGGCCTCGGTGAGGTCGCGGGCATATTTCTTCAGCGCGTCATAGGCGTTCTCCGCCGTTGCGCTGTCCGCGGTGCGGCCTTGGCGTAAATCTGAAATCGCCTTGTTGAGATTCTGCGCGTTGACGCCAGCATCTTTCAGAATGCGCGCTGCATCCGTGCCTGCCGCCAATGTCAGCGCGAGCAGCAGATATTCCGCGGTAACGAAACTGTCGCCCGCCTTCTTCGCGACTTCTTCGGCGGCGTCCAGAAGGCGCGCCGTTTCCGGCGCGAGATAAACCTGCCCATTGCCGCCTTCGACGCGCGGCACTTTCGCCAGCGCCATCTCGTTCTGCGAACGCACCTGATCGGGTTTGCCGCCTGCGGCCTTGATAAGCCGCGCAGCCAGACCTTCCTCGTCGTCGATCAGCACTTTCAACAGGTGCTGCGGCAGAAGCTGCTGGTTGTTGCTGCGGAGCGCCAGACTTTGCGCGGACTGAATGAACCCTCGCGCACGCTCTGTGAATTTCTCGATGTCCATTTTACCTCTCAAGCCCTCCGGCCTTCCCCTCGCGGGCGAACGACCTGAGTCTCACGGAAATAGGATACCGCCCCGGACGGGCGCGGTTCCCTAGGGATTATTTGGGTTCCCGGTCCGTACTCTTCAAGAGGGCGAATCCGGGATTTTCTCGAGGTTTCTGAGCGGACTGAACAATGTAAAAGCATGGCCGGCCACCAGCGTCGCGACGGCCAGAAACAGCGTGGCGCGGATACCGATGTAGTTGCCGAGAAAGCCGCCGGAGAGCGCGCCGGTCAGCGTCATCCCTCCGACGATGGCACTCACCAGCGCCGCGTTGCGGGCCAGCATTGCGGGCGGAACGATGGATTGGCGCAGGCTTGTCATCAGAATCAGCGGCACCAAGGCCATGGCATCGCCGCCCAGCTGCGCGGCCATCATCATGGACGTCGAGAACCATGGCGGTCCATGCGCCAGCGGTACCAGCAGCAGGAACAAGTCCGTCGCGAAAAACGCGGTCACCAGGGTGACACCGAATCCAAAACGACCAGCCAGCCGTGGCGCAAAAGCCGCCCCGATTAGCGCACCGATACCGCCCATGGCGATATTCACGCCCATCAGCGCCGGTGACATGCCCAAAACCTTCAAACCGTAAACAAGGTAGAGCGCTGCGAAGAATCCGCTCGCAACGTTTGTGACGATGGCCATACACATCAGTGGCCGCAACAATGGCTCGCGCATCGCAAAGCGCCATGTTTCGCCAACGTCGCGATACCACCGCGGCCTTTCCAGCGACGCTTCGGGCGGAATCTCGCGCTCAGATACCGTGGACAGAAACGCCGCGGAGATCAGATAGGTGAATGCCGTCGTCAGCATCGCTAGCGGCGCTGTGAAGAGTTGGAACAGTGTGCCGGCCAATGCCGGGCCACCGATCTCGGCAATCGAATCCGTGGTGCCGAGCTTCGCGTTGCCGTCGAGCAGATTCTCACGTTCGACCAGGCTTGGCAGAAACGCATGGTCGGCGATTTCGAACAGTGCATTGCCCGCGCCCACCAGTGCCGCGCAAACATAAAGCTGCATCATCGTCAGCAAATGCAGCCACGCAGCCAGTGGAATGGTCAGGATCAGCGCCGCGCGCAACAGATCGGACGCCATCATCACGCGCCTGCGGCTGGAACGATCGACAAAGCCACCCGCGACGAGGCCGACGACGACACCCGGCCCACGCGCCATCGCCGCCAAGATGCCAAGTTCGGATGGCGGCGCGTGTATCGTCAGGATCGCGGTCATTGCGAAGCCTTCGCGTGCGATCCGCGCACCGAAGGACGAAACGGTCTGGGCAGCCCAGAGCCGCATGAAACCGGCATGCGCCCATAGCGCGCCGGACGGACGAAATTTCCGCACAGGAATCTCCAAAAAAGAAATGGAATGGCGACCGCGAAAACGCGGACGCGTGAGGTTCAAACGACCTTCGGAAACGAAGGCAGTGAACTAACCGAGGAGAGCGCTTTTCATGGCACTACCAATTCTGCGAGGCGGATGCCGCGTTGGAGACAAAAAACCGCACGGAGCATGAACTCCGCGCGGTGGAAAATCAAATCCGATAAGGCCGGAATTATTCGGCGGCTTCTTCCTCGCCCTCTTCCTCATCCGCGTTCACGGATTCGTTGAGGGAGAATGCCGGGCCGCTGACCGGTTGGCCTTGCTGGGCGTAAGGCTGCTCACCCTGCCCGTTCTGACCGCGATAGTTGCCATTCTGGCCGTTACTATTGCCATTGGCGTTGCCACCGTTGTTCGGCGCATTCTGCTGCTGTTGCGCGGCGTATTGCTGTTGCTGCGCCTGCTGGGCCGCTAAAATCCGATAATAGTGTTCGGCGTGCTGGAGATAGTTCTCCGCCATCACACGGTCGCCCGAAGAGTTGGCGTCGCGCGCGAGTTGCAGATATTTCTCATAGACGTTCGCCGCCGAGCCGCGGATTTTGATTTCCGGGCCGTTGGAATCGTAAGAACGGTTCGGGTTGTAATTCCCGCCGCCACCGCCACCGCCTCCGCCGCCACCGGAATTGTGGTTGTTATTGTTCTGCGGCCGGCGGCCGCGTCCGCGAGAGCGTTTCACGTATGCCCCTTTATCCAATGGGTCTTCATCTTTCTCGTGCGGCCGCGCCCATAGCGGGCCGCTCTGTTAAATTCCGTCATGCCGCCAAAGGCATGTGGTCGCCGTTTGAAACCGCAGAGTTTCTCGTCCGCATTTGCAGGAACCGGCGCGACATCCGCGCGACCGTCCCCCGAGGCCGGTCTGGCTGCTGCGCGCTTTCGCACGGCAACCGACGGGGTTCCTGACTCCCCTATGAGTCGAACCTAACGCCTCAGCCCCGGGTTTCCAAGGCTTTTTTTCCGTCATGCGCCGCCACGACGCAGCGGGGGATTCCCGCCAAATCAGGGGCAACCCGTAGTGTTTCAAGGCCGGCGGCATTCAAAATCGAGGGAACTTTTCCCTCCTGCCCCAAGCCGATTTCCAGAAAGGCCTTCCCGCCGGGCTTGAGACGTTTCGCGAGCAGCGGCGCGAGCGCGCGGTAGGCGTCCAGGCCTTCCGGGCCGCCGTCCAGCGCGGCGCGGGGCTCATGGCGCGCCACGTCGGGTTCCAGCCGCTCCACCTGCCCGCTCTCGATATAGGGCGGGTTTGAGAAGATCACGTCGAACGCGCCCTCATTCAGCAACAGCCAGTCGTCACCCTGTAAAGTCGCGCGCCCCTGAAGATGATGGCGGGCGATGTTCTTGTGTGCCCACATCATTGCCTCCTGCGACTGCTCGATGCCGAGGCCACGGGCATTGGGACGTTCGTGCAGGAAAGCAATCAGAATGGCGCCGCTGCCAGTGCCCAGATCGAGGACATTCAGCGGCGCGGCCTTGTCGGGAAACTCGTTCAGCGCCTGCATGACGAGTGTTTCCGTATCCGGGCGCGGTATGAGAACACCGGGACCGACCTCGAAATCCAGACTCCAGAACTCTTTGCGGCCGGTGATGTAAGCGATGGGTTCGCATGCGGCACGACGGGCGAGCAGCGCGTCGTAAAATGCGAGTTGCTCATCTGTCGGCGGATGCGAGGTGGTGAGGATTTCTCCCGGCGTTATGCCCATCGCATGCGCCAGCAAGATGCGCGCATCCACCCGCGCGGAAGCGCTGCCTTCGGCCTTCAACCGGTCGACACCGCGCATCAGGGCTTCGGAGCGGACACTCATTCTTCGTCCGCCAGCGATGCCAGGCGGTCCGCCTGATCCTGTTGCACCAGTGCATCGACAATGTCACCGAGGTCGTCGCCCGCGATGATTTTGTCGAGTTTGTAAAGCGTCAGATTGATCCGATGATCGGTGACGCGGCCTTGCGGGAAATTGTAGGTGCGAATGCGCTCGCTGCGGTCGCCGGAACCGACCATGCTTTTGCGGTCGGCGGCGCGCGCGCTGTCCACCCGTTCGCGTTCCATGTCGTAGAGCTTGGCTTTCAGCAGCTTCATCGCATGGGCCTTGTTCTTGTGCTGCGATTTTTCCGTTTGTTGCGCGACGGCGATGCCGGTGGGCAAGTGCGTGATGCGCACCGCGCTTTCGGTTTTGTTGACGTGCTGTCCACCGGCGCCCTGCGCGCGATAGACGTCAATGCGCAGGTCTTTGTCTTCGATGACGATATCCACGTCCTCAGCTTCAGGAAGCACCGCGACGGTCGCCGCTGAGGTGTGGATGCGCCCGCTGGCTTCGGTGACGGGCACGCGCTGGACGCGATGCACGCCGCTCTCGAATTTCAGCTTGGCATAGACGCCCTGCCCGACCACTTCCAGCACCGCGTCTTTGATGCCGCCGAGGTCGCTTTGTGTGATCGACATGAGTTCCGTTTTCCAGCCCTGCAGCGCGCAATAGCGCGTGTACATCTCCAGAAGATCGGCCGCGAACAGCGCCGCCTCGTCGCCGCCCGTCCCGGCACGGATTTCGACGATGGCGGACGAGGAGTCTGCCGCGTCTTTCGGCAATAACTGAATTTGCAGATCGTGTTCGAGCCTGCCGAAGCGTTCTTTCAGCTCGGCGCGTTCTTCTTCCGCCATAGACCGCATTTCGGAATCGGTTTTGGGGTCGACGATCAGCGTCTCCGCGCCTTCCAACTCGCGCTGTGTGTCGCGATATTTGTTGATGACCTCGATCACCGGCGCGAGTTCGGCATGTTCTTTCGACAGCTTCACAAAGGCCGGGCCGGAAGCGCCCGACGACAGCTCCGCCTCAACCGATTGGAAGCGGTCGCGCAGACGTTCGAGTTTGTTGATAGGAATCATGATGGCCGATAGCGAATAGTGAGTAGCGAGTGGGGAAGCAGGTTTCGGGCGAATGAGCGTCAGCGATTATCGGTCGCTACGCGCCATTCACCACTCGCTACAACGCCGGTTCGAGGACTTTGCCGCGGGCGGCTTCGATCTCTTCGGCTTTTTTCTCGCAAAGTTCGACGACGTGATCGACGAGCTTGGTGTTGTCCAGCTTGTAGGCCGGCTTGCCGTTCAAATAGATCATGCCCGCCGAGCCGCCAGCGCCGCCGCCGGTGAAGCCCATGTCTGTCTCGCGCGCTTCGCCCGGTCCGTTCACGACGCAACCGATGATCGACAAGGTCATGGGCGTGACGATGTGTTTCAGCCGGTCTTCCAGAATCTGCACCGTCTCGATGACGTTGAACCCTTGCCGCGCACAGGACGGGCACGACACGATATTCACGCCGCGGTGACGCAAGTTGAGGGATTTCAGAATATCGAAGCCCGCGCGGATTTCTTCTACTGGATCGGCGCTGAGCGAAACGCGAATTGTGTCGCCGATACCGCTCCAGAGCAGCATGCCCATGCCGATTGATGATTTCACGCTGCCGCTCATAAGGCCGCCGGCTTCGGTGATGCCCAGATGCAGCGGGTAATCACAAGCCTCGGCGAGTTGCTGATAGGCCGCGACGGCGAGGAACACGTCCGACGCCTTCACACTGATCTTGAACTCGCGGAAATCGTTGTCTTCCAGAATGCGCGCATGGTTCAGCGCGCTTTCCACCATCGCTTCGGGGCAAGGCTCGCCGTATTTTTCCAGCAATTCCTTTTCCAGCGACCCGGCGTTGACGCCGATGCGCATGGAAACGCCGTGATCCTTTGCCGCCTTCACGACTTCGGAAACGCGTTTGGCATTTCCGATATTGCCGGGGTTGATGCGCAGGCATGCCGCGCCGGCTTCAGCAGCTTCGATGGCTCGTTTGTAGTGAAAGTGAATGTCGGCGACGATCGGCACCTGCGCCGCGTTCACGATCGCTTTCAACGCCGCCGTGGACTCTTCGTCGGGGCACGACACGCGCACAATATCCGCGCCCGCCTCTTCCAGCGCCCGCACCTGATCGATCGTGGCGCGCGCATCGGAGGTGACGGTGTTCGTCATGCTCTGCACGGTAATCGGCGCATCGCCGCCGACGGGCACCTTCCCGACCATGATCTGCCGGGATTTGCGCCGGTGAATATCGCGATAGGCACGGACGCTCATGGCATCACCCCTGATTGGCGTGATCGGCCACGGATTGCGGATCGAGTGGCAGCGCCTCTGTCACGCCGCCCTTGGACGCCAATCCCATGGCCTGACCATCGAGATCCAGTTCCACGGCGCTGCCGTCCGGCGTCGTCAATGTCAGCTCCGGAACAAGCGGCACATTGTAGGTGTCGCCCGGCTGCAGTGCGCGATTGATATAGACCTTGCCATCCGGCCCTTCGACCAGAATGCGTGTCGCCGCGCGCACGCGCAGGACAACGCGCGCGTTTTTATTTGCCTCGCCAAAGACCTGTCCCTGAGGAAGGGGCACGGCGGCGGCGGGGTTCGCACCGGGCACCGCCGCAGCCGGCGGTGTCGTCGTGGCGACCTGCCCCGGCAAAGGCGTTGGCGTAGCGGCCTGAGGCGCATTCGCCGTCTGCGCGG
>DATCFN010000227.1:0-4694 GCA_036509475.1 Rhizomicrobium sp.
TTCGCCAATCTCGGCTCCGTCGGGATTCTCATCGCCGGCGTCGGCAGCCTTGTGCCCGAACGCCGCGCCGAGATCGTGCCGCTGGCCATGCGGGCGCTCATATCGGGTACGATGGCATCGGGATTGACCGGCGCGGTGATCGGACTGCTGCCGATCTTTTAGATGCCGAATTCCCTGGCCAGCAATTCGTAAGACCGCAGCCGCGAGGCGTAGTCGTAGGTGATGGTAACGACCACCAATTCCTCCGCGCCGTGGCGCGCGGCGAGCGCCAGCAAGTTGCGCTTTACCTGATCCGGCGTACCTACAACCGAGCGCGCTTCGACTGTGCGCAGCAATGCGCGTTCCTGTTCCGTAAACGGATAGGCGAGCGCTTCTTCCGGCGAGGGGAACGCCATCGGCCGTCCCGTCAGCAACCGCACGACCCAGAGATTGCGGCAGGCCGACAGCCGCGCCGCTTCCTCCTCCGTTTCCGCGGCCAGCGCGGCAACGCCCATCGAAACCGTCGGTGTCTCGCACCACGAACTCGGCTTGAAGCGTTCGCGATAGGCGGCGACCGCGTCTTCGCTGCCGTCGGGGCTGATGAAATAGGCGTGCGCGAAGGGCAGTCCGAGTTGTCCGGCATAGACGGCGCTGTGAACGCCGGACCCCAGCATCCACATTTGCGGCCGCGTATCGCCGCGCGGGTTTGCGTGAATGCCGCGATAGGGATGATCGTCCGGCATCGGCGCGCCGCCCGACGCCTCGTCGAGAAATTGCTTCAGCAAAAACACCTGGCTGGGAAAAGCATCGATGCCGAAACCTTCGCGGCCGGCCACAAGGGCCGCAGCGGTGCGCTGGTCCGTTCCTGGCGCCCGCCCGATGCCTAGATCGATGCGTCCCGGCGCCAGCAATTCCAGCATGCGAAACTGCTCGGCGACCTTCAGCGGGCTGTAATGCGTCAGCATGACACCGCCCGAACCGACACGGATCGTCTTCGTCTCAGCGGCTACCCGGGCGATCAAAACCTCCGGTGCACTACCCGCGAAAGACCCCGTGTTGTGGTGCTCCGCCAGCCAATAGCGATGATAACCGAGCGCTTCCGCGGCTTTGGCCAGCGCGATGGTTTCTGCCACGGCATCGGCCGCGTTGCCCCCCTTGCGGATCGGCGACTGGTCGAGGACGGAAAGGCGCATGAAATCAGTCCAATGTCGTTACCGTGGAATTAACCCAAGATGCCCGATCCTAGCAGGTGTCGGGCGCGGACGAACAATGCTGAAGTATCGGGTAGCGGAGGAATATACGGCGGACACACGCGTGCGTCCAAGCCACGCGATCACGCTCGCCGATATCGAAAATGTGACCGTCCGCAAAGGTATCGATCTGTGGCAGCAGATGCGCGGATCGAACGTGATGCCGTCGCGTGCGCAAATGTCTCCGCGCCAACTCTCCGGCATTCTGAGGAACACTGTACTTGTCCGCGCACTCCTGAACGGCGAGGAGTTTGAAATGCGTATTGTCGGCGATGCCGTCGTGCAGGCGCAGGGCACGTCGCTTCAGGGCATGACGATGGCCGAGATCGATCTTGTTTTGCCCGGTCACGGTTCGCAGCTGCGCAAAGGCTATGGCTGGACCTACCGCAAAGCGGCCCCCGGTGCCTATCGTGGCTGGTATGTCCGCGAGGCCGATGGCCGGTCGATGTACCACGAAAGCGTGGTGCTGCCGCTGGGAGACGATGGCCGGACGGTCGACCACATTCTCGTGGTTGGCGTCTATGCCATGCAGCCGGGTGAGACACTTCGCTAGCCCCTTGCGCCGCGCACAAATGCGCTAAACTCCCCGAAAGCATTTTCGAGGACCGTCATGGCGCTAGATACCGATACCCGCGACCAGCTGATCGAAACGGTGCGCCGTTTCGTGCGCGAGAAGTGCGTGCCCATCGAGGCCAAGGTGTCCGAAGAAGACCGCGTGCCGGATGCGATCATCGCGGAGATGCGCGAACTGGGCCTGTTCGGCCTTTCCATCCCAACTGACTATGGCGGCCTCGGCCTGACCATGGAGGAAGAGGTTCTGGTCTGCTTCGAGCTGGGCCAGACGTCGCCGGCGTTCCGTTCCGTCATCGGCACCAATGTCGGCATTGGCAGTCAGGGCATTGTGATATTCGGCACTGACGCGCAGAAGAACGAATGGCTGCCGAAACTCGCCAGCGGCGAAATGGTGGCGAGCTTCGCACTCACCGAACCCGGTGCCGGCAGCGACGCGGCTTCGGTGCGCACCACCGCGATCCGCGATGGCAACGACTATGTCGTCAACGGTACCAAGCGCTTCATCACCAACGCGGCGCGCGCGGGCATGTTCACGCTTCTGGCGCGCAGCGATCCAGCAAAGAAGGGCGCTGGTGGGATTTCAGCTTTCATCGTGCCCGCGAAAACGCCGGGCATCACTATCGGCAAATCCGAAAAGAAGATGGGCCAGCAGGGCGCCCATATTAGCGATGTGATCTTCGAGAATGCGCGCGTGCCGGAAAGCTTGCGTTTGGGCAAGGAAGGCGAGGGCTTCAAGGTTGCGATGCAGGTGCTGGACCGGGGACGCCTTCACATCGCCGCGGTTTGCGTCGGCGTGGCGGAACGGCTGATCCGCGAGGCGGTGAACTACGCGCGCGAACGCGAACAGTTCGGCCAGAAGATCGCGGAATTCCAGTTGATCCAGGGCATGCTCGCGGACTGTAAGACGGAAGCCTATGCCGCGCGCTGCATGGTGCTGGACGCCGCACGCAAGCGCGACCGCGGCGAGAGCGTCACCATGGAAGCGGCGTGCTCTAAATATTTCGCCTCCGAGATGGTGGGGCGGGTGGCCGACAAGGCGGTGCAGATATTCGGCGGTGCGGGCTATGTCGCCGATTACGGCATCGAACGCTTCTATCGCGACGTGCGCATCTTCCGCCTCTACGAAGGCACCTCGCAGATCCAGCAGATTGTCATCGCGCGAAATCTCCTGCGCGCCGAGGCATGAAGCCGGAAAATCTCGACAGACTCGTCAAGCAGATCCGTGCTTGTACGCTGTGCTCGCCCTATCTGGAGCCGCGCCCGATCATTCATGTGTCGAAAACGGCGAAGCTCTGCATCGCGTCGCAGGCTCCCGGATTGGTGGTCCACAAGACGGGTATCTCGTTCAACGACGCCAGTGGCGACCGTTTGCGCGATTGGATGGGTGTCACGCGCGACGAGTTCTATGACGAATCCCGGATCGCGCTGACCGGAATGGCGTTTTGCTTTCCGGGTTATGACAGGAACGGCAGCGATCTGCCGCCGCGCAAGGAATGCGCCGCCACCTGGCGCGTGCGTTTGTTCAATGCATTGCCACAATTCGAGACGATCCTGCTCGTCGGCTCCTATGCGCAGGATTGGCATTTGGGCGACAGGAAAAAATCGAATATGACGGAGACGGTGATGGCGTGGCGGGAATATACGCCGCGCTACATTCCGATGCCGCATCCCTCATGGCGCAACACAGGCTGGCTGAAAAAGAATCCATGGTACGCGGACGAGCTTCTTCCTTATTTGCGAAAACGCGTGCGGCGCTTGCTGGCGGCCTAATCCTTCTTGCCGCCTGCGCCCCGCAGATCGCGCGTGAGGGTTTGCAGAACACAACCCCGGCCATCACAGGCGATGCCTTCATCACGCGCGATGGCCTCCACCTGCCGTTACGCCATTGGGATGCTGCTCACCCAAAAGCGATCATCGTCGCGCTGCATGGCATGAGCGATTACTCCGAAGCTTTCGATATGCCGGGGCCGATCTGGGCGGCGGCCGGCATCACGACCTATGCCTATGACCAGCGCGGCTTCGGCGCCGCGCCCGATCCCGGCGTGTGGGGCGGCGCGGATGCCATGCGCGGCGATCTCGACGATTTCGTGGATGCGGTGCGCGCGCGTTATCCCGACGTGCCGGTCTATGCGCTCGGCGAGAGCATGGGCGGTGCGGTCGTGTTGTCTTCGTTTGCGACGCAGACGCCTCCCCATGTCGATGGTGCGATCCTGATCGCGCCCGCCGTATGGTCGCGGGACGACATGCCGTTCTACTACGGATGGGCCGCGTGGTTCATGGCGCATGTGTTTCCGGCGATGCATGTTTCGGGCGGCGGGCTGCACATCGTCGCCTGCGATAATTACGCTGTGCTGCGCAAACTGTCGCGCGATCCGCTTTATCAGCACTCCGCGCGGTCCGATCAGGTCTATGGCCTCATCAATCTGATGGATCAGGCGCGCAAGGCGCCGTCGCATCTCAACAACACGCCGCCCATTCTTTTTCTCTATGGAAAGAACGATCAGGTTATTCCCGCCGCGCCCACCGAAGCGACCATCAAAGAATTGGGAAGCCGCGTGGACGTTCATCGTGACGACGCGGGCTATCACATGTTGCTGCGCGACCTTGACGGCGATTCGCAGTCGAAACGGGTCTCGGACTGGATTGCGGCCGCTTCGCACCATTAGCCATTTCTGGTTCCATGCAAGACCGAAAATCTTTTGCGCAACCGCTGGTGGGCTGGCGGGTTATTACATTGATATTCGCAAGGAGATGCACATGGCCAAAGCAAAAAAGCCCGATCTTCGTGACAAGATGTGGGAAACCCCGCCGAAAACGCGCGTGGATACCGGTCCGGGAACGATCGAAAATGTTGAAGGCAACGATCCCGATCTCCTTCGGCCCGGCTTCAAG
>DATCFN010000228.1:0-3068 GCA_036509475.1 Rhizomicrobium sp.
TGTGCGAAAGACCGCCGCCAGAACCGTCGAAGCTTTGGAAGCCGCCGTAGGCAACGCCCTTCGGACTTTCAAACCAGACGAATGCGCCAACTTCTTCGCTCACGCAGGCTACGACTTGGATTAACGGGAATCTGCTCTAGTTGGTGCTGGAGGCCGATGCCACGCCTGAAGAATGAGGCGCGGCCGGATTGTTATAATGGAGTTGCGTCAGCAACAGTCCCCCCACGACCAATCCCACTCCGACCACGATAATGAGCGTGTCACTGGGATAAAAGTTCTGGGCGGTGTGAAGGCCGGCGGCCGTGCCTGGCGCCAAAGGCGCTGGCGCGGGCGGATTGACCGGTTGCGATTGGGCAAACGCGCTGCCGGACGCCAACATCATCGCCGCGAGAACCGGCCCCATCTTGCGCATATGCCATCGGTCCCTTTTATTCCGCGTGATCTTAGCGTTGTCCGGGCCATAACCAAGCGGGAAAGCGAACATGCGCAAAGCCGAAACAATCCTCGCCGCCCTTCTCATCATCGCCGCACTCGTCACCGCTTATTACTGGTGGAGCTATTTTGCCGGCGGCGGCGATGTGATGGTGACGGATGCGCGCTGGTACACGGCCTTCGAGTCCAGCTTTCCCGTTGCCGATGCCTGGATGGCGCTATGCGCGGCGGCGGCAGGCATCGGATTCTGGCTGGGCCGTCCCTGGGGCGCACGGCTGGGATTGATGGCGGCGTCGGCCATTCTCTACCTCGCTGCGATGGACATCACCTTCGACGTCGAAAACGGCATGTATGCGCTGGCGAAATCCAACGACGCGATGAAGTTTGAAATCTTCATCAACGTCACCTGCCTGATCCTCGGCGTCTGGACCCTCATCGCGTCGTGGCGTCGGCTAGATACCGTCTGACTTTTTCGATTCCAGATGCGCCTTGTGTTCGGCAAGAAGCGGCTGGGCGCGCAGCCATGTCGTCGCGGCGCGGGCGATAAGCATGGCGGTGGAAAAAATAAGGCCCGCATCGGTCCAGCCGATCAGCGACGCGCTGGCATGGGCGGAGAAATGCTGCACCGGCGAATTGGGCGTGTAGGACTGGATCTGCGTGGGCGATCCCGCAACGTCCGGCATCAGCAATTTCAATCCGAAGCGAACGGCGAACAGCGCCGCCACCAGTATCGTTCCGATGGGCGTGGATTTGCTGGTGATCTCGCCGGTCTCATAGTTGAGCGCGAATTCCTGATGATGCGCCGTAAGAAATCCGACCACCGCGCCCGCAATAGCGGCGACAACGTAAATGCCGATCCACATCAGGCCCGGCATCGGCGTCGCATAAAGCGTGATCGCGGTGCCTGCCGTCACGATCGCGGGCATGATGAACATGCGGCTGGTCTTCACTTTTCGTGCCGGGTTCTTGATCAGCCGCCGCGCCAATATGATCACGACGATGATGGGTGCGATGTAAGGGCCGAGTTGCTTCAGAAGATCGTGACTCATGGGGCCGCGCCGGAAATTGACTTCCCTTGCGTCATAGCACGGACGGCGCGAAATGCGACCGGTTCAGGCCGTCGCAGTAAACGGCCTGTCATGAATCCACTGCGAGACGATCCATTTCTCGCCTTTGGTCACGGGCAGCCCGGCATGCAGGCTCAACGGATCGGGTTTTCCGTCGGTGAAATTGGCAAGGAAAACCAGATCGCCCTTGCGGCCCTTGTGCTGAAATCCCACCTTCGGAAAGGACAACTCGCCGCCTTCGAAATCGTCGTTCAGATAGAGGATGGAGGTGGCGATACGGTCGCCCTCATAGGAACCATCGCTGCCATAACCGGCAATGCCTTCCTTGCGGAAGAAATCGTAATGCGGCTTGATTTCCTCGCCAAGCGCGTAGTGGAAGATCTGCGGCGGCTCCATCTGGATCGGCGGCAGCGATGTCAGCGCCGCGATCTTCATGCGCAGCAACAGCATCACCATGCCGCCGGTCGTGATATCGAACTTGAATTCCGAACAGGAGCGCGAGGCTTCGAATTGCGCCGTTCGCGTCGAGGCGTCGTACATCTTGGCGCGCTGCAGATGGCCGCGCGCATGGCCGATGAGAAAATCGCACAGTGCGTGAGAAGCGACGCCCTTCGCCGCCCAGACGCGCGGCGCTTGCGAAACCTGCTCGCGCTCCGACGGCGTGACGAAACCGTGCAGATCGACCCGCGCGCGCAACGCGGCCCATTGACCGGCATCTTGGGAAATCGGAGCGGTTTCGTGCGCCAGAATGCGAAGCTGGGTCCGGGCCTGTTCGGCGCCATGTTCGGCAGCGGTGCAGAGCCGGTCCAGCGCCTGCGGCCAGCTTTGCGGCAACCAGGCGCCGGCGGCCAGAAGCGTTGCCTGAATGGCCATCGCATCGGCATTGCCCGCATCGGCGGCGCGCGCCAGCAGCGCAACACCTTCCTGCGGTGAAAGTGGCGCGGCGCGGCCGATCAGCAAGCGGCACGCGACCTCGGTCATGGCGGCCATGTCGCCGGAATCGGCGGCACGGCGCACATCATCCAGCGGCGCGTCCACCGCCGGATCGTCTGGCCGCAGCGAAACATCCGCCTCGGCCGTCGCAGAATTCGTCATCGCACCGATCCCCCGAGGATCGCGCCGGTGAAACCGCACCGGCAGCGGTCGAACTGCTTCGACCATGTTTGAAATCGCGGCAGCCCTGCATCACACTACCGTTTCCCGCTGCCGATTTCGAGCGGCGTATTACGGACCTGCAATGCAGAACGCTCTATCCTTACCGCGGCCCTCCTGTTTCCTCGCCTTGCTGGCTTTGACGGCGATGTTTACAGGCGTCGCGGACGCTTCTGGCTGGCCGGTCTATCGCGACGCCAAGGCGGGTTACGCGATTTCCTATCCGCCGGGCTGGCTGGTGGACACGACGCACGACTATCAGGCGCTGGGGCCGGGAAAGGACATTCGCGGCACGGCGTTTCTGGTCTCGCCCGAAAGCGGCACCAACCTGTCGAGCGATTCCTATCTGGCCGTCGAGATCTTGCCGGGCGCCACGTCATGCACGGCGGACCAATTTCTGGATGACGCCGACACGGC
>DATCFN010000229.1:0-2085 GCA_036509475.1 Rhizomicrobium sp.
GAAGCCGTGCTTGCGCGCCTGCATGGCGTGTTTCGTGCCCTGGGTTACACGCGCATCGAGAAGCCGGTGGCGATGGTCGAGAAAGCCGTCAAGGGACTGTTGTTCGACTGCCGCATGTGCGGCCAGTGCGTGCTCAGTTCCACCGGCATGTCCTGTCCCATGAACTGCCCCAAGACTCTGCGCAACGGCCCCTGCGGCGGCGTGCGCGCCAACGGCAATTGCGAGGTCAAGCCGGACATGAAGTGTGTCTGGGTCCAGGCCTATCAAGGCGCCGAACGCATCCCTAATGGCGTCGCGGCCATGAGCCGGGTGCAGTTCGCGGTCGATCAACGCGCCCAAGGCAGTTCCTCATGGCTTAGGGTCGCGCGCGAAAAGAACGAGAAAGTCGAGACGAGCGCCGCGCCGTGAAGTTCGAGGACGAACCGGTACCGGGATATCCTCTGCCGATCCTGCCCGGACATACTTCGCCAGGCCGCTTCGAGCGGGTGCTGCGGGCCGGCGGCTTCGCGGTCACCACCGAACTGGCGCCGCCGGATTCCGCCGATCCCGATGATGTGTACCGGCGGGCGCGGGTTTTCGACGGCTATGTGGACGCCATCAACGCCACCGATGGCAGCGGTGCGAATTGCCACATGTCGAGTCTCGCCGTCTGCGCGTTGCTGACGCGGGTCGGCTACGCGCCCATCATGCAGATTTCCTGCCGCGACAAGAATCGCATCGCGATCCAGGGCGATATCCTGGGCGGCGCCGCGATGGGAGTCTGCAACATGCTGTGCCTCACCGGTGACGGCGTGCAGGCGGGCGATCACCCACAGGCGAAACCGGTGTTCGATCTGGATTGCGTCTCGCTGCTCGACATCGCGCGCACCCTGCGCGACGAACACCGCTTTCAAAGCGGGCGCAAAATCAGCTTCGCGCCGCGCGTGTTTCTAGGCGCCGCCGAAAATCCCTCAGGATTGCCCTACGCCTGGCGGCCGCAGCGCCTGGCGAAGAAAGTCGCCGCGGGCGCGCAATTCATTCAGACGCAGTACTGTTACGACTTGCCGTTGTTGCGCAGCTTCATGGAACAGGTGGAGGCGCTCGGCCTATTCGGCAAGGTCTACATCCTCGCCGGCATCGGCCCGTTGCGTTCGGCGAAGACGGCGGACTGGATGCGCAGGAATGTCCCCGGCATGCATGTGCCGGACGCCACCATCGCGCGTCTCAGCGGCGCCCAGGATCAAGCGCGCGAAGGGCGCAACATCTGCATCGAGTTGATTCAGTCGATGCGCGAAATCCGCGGCATCAGCGGGGTGCACATCATGGCCTATCGCCAGGAAGAATCGGTGGCCGAGATCGTCGATCGCTCCGGCGTTCTGCAAGGCCGCTCTCCCTGGTATCCCGAACGCGACTCAACACAAATTTCCCACAGGACCGCATCATGACCGACACGATTATCAGTTCCGCCACCAAGGAGGTTGTGATCGGCTTCAATCGCCCCTTCGTCATCATCGGCGAACGCATCAACCCGACCGGGCGCAAGATTCTCGCGGCCGAGATGTCGGCGGGCGACTTCAGCCGCGTCGAAACGGATGCGCGCGCCCAAGTCGAGGCCGGCGCCCATATGCTGGACGTCAATGCCGGGATTCCGCTGGCCGATGAGCCGGCAATCCTCGCGCGCGCCATACAGCTGGTGCAATCGATCACCGATGTGCCGTTGTCCATCGACTCCTCCATCGTCGCCGCTCTGGAGGCCGGGCTCGCCGTCTACAAGGGCAAGCCCCTGGTCAATTCGGTGACCGGTGAGGACGAACGATTGGAGGCCGTGCTGCCGCTCATCAAGAAATACGGCGCCGCGGTGATCGCGATCTCGAACGATGAGACGGGGATTTCCGAAGATCCGGACGTACGCTATGCGGTGGCCAAGAAAATAGTCGAGCGTGCGATGGACTATGGCATCCCGGCATCCGACGTGGTGGTCGATCCGCTGGTGATGCCGATCGGCGCCATCAACCAAGCGGGCGTGCAGGTCATGCGCCTGGTGCATCGGCTGCGCACCGAACTCAAAGTCAATACGTCCTGCGGCGCGTCGAACATCAGCTTCGG
>DATCFN010000230.1:0-3841 GCA_036509475.1 Rhizomicrobium sp.
CACGCGGCAAGCTGGACCAGAGATTGGCGCGTTGGATATTGATGGCGAACGATCGTTTGCCCGGCGACGACATACCGGTCACACACGAATTTCTGGGGATCATGCTCGGCGTCCGGCGCGCCGGCGTGACCGATGCCCTTGGCGCCCTCGTTCGCCGCCGTCTCATCCGTCAAGGTGGGTTAGGTTTGTTTGTCATCGTAAACCGCGAGGGGCTGGAAAAAATCGCCGGCCGTTTCTATGGCGTGGCGGAGCGCGAGTACAAGCGCATCATGGCCTAGCTTAAAAAAAGGGCGGCCCGAAAGCCGCCCAAGTCTCGATCGCACTGGGGAACAAGCGGGGGTTGTGCCGACCGGATAAACTCTGGGTGTGCGAAACCTGTCGCGACACCCGCACAGCTATCAGTTCAGTGTTCGGTAACTTTGCCCTTCCGCGACCTTGCGTTCATCGCACCACATTTCGAAGCGCCGATGCGGGAACGCCTGGATCGCAAGAATGCTTTTCATCGCAAGCTCGTCGTCGGAACAGCGCGTCACATAGACGAGCAAGGGATTGCCGTCGTCGCCAAACAATCGGATTTCATAGTTCAGCATTGTCCCTCCGCGCGGCGTCAGAGGAAGGCGCAAGCGGCATGGCGTTGCCGTTCTTGGGAAACCGCGCAACACAACGCGTCGATTGCCAGACCTCGACTGCGCAATCGCTGGAGAGAGATTTGGCTGCTTCCAATGCGGCGAAATCATCCAGGGCCTCGATGTCCTCTCCCGCGAGGACATGACCGCTTTCATTCAAAAAATAGATTCGATAGCGAAACATATCGCCCTCCCAGCCAGTAGCGGGAGCGCGGACACCGTCTCAGAATGTGTCCCGAAGGTCTCTCAAGCACCCGTCTGCACAAAGGCGCGGGCGACGAGTGATACTAGCAGGTCGGGCAAGGTTGTACGAATCCGTACAAGCAACTCCCCAGACGCTTATTTGGCGAAAACCAGTCCAGACATTGGGATTATTTAACAAAAGTCGTGCCTTCCTTTGAATAATCCACGCGGGATCAAGGAAAACCGGTTCGCAAGCACCCCAAGCGTCCGAATGAAATATCGGTGGATGGTATGATCGACCGGTAGGTCTTCGATCCCAAGGTGCGGGAACAAGGCCGCGCGATTGTCCATGGCCGAACTGGGCCAACTTTCTCGCCGGTCACGCCAGATCGCCGACCGTCCGTGGGCGGAATGGTTAATTCCCTGATTTGACTCGCAAATCGGGAATCCGGCCGAAATATTGGAGTTTTCGCCACATCTGGTTTTTTACACTTTCTTAACCACATTCCCTAGTCAGACTCGGACATCCTGCATATCGTCTTGATTCCAATAGTGATTCGCCGCCAAACAGGGGCGATCAGGGGGAATGGCCGCGATGCAGCCCAGCCGGGCGCACAGAAGAAGCCGAATGGCTGGAAAGAGAACGGCATGGCTCACGGCCGTGCTCGCGCTTTTGCCTGCGCCGGCTTTCGCCGCCTCGCCCGGCCTTTCGCAAACAGCCATGGTGGCCGTCGCCGTGGGTACGGGCGCTGTGGCGCTCGCCGTCGCGGCTGGCCTGTGGGCCCTCGCCGAACAAAGCATGGCGATGAAATTGCGGCAGACCTTGCGCGGCGTGAACGCGCGCGCCCGCGCATCGGCCAGCGCGCGCGATGCGCTGATCGCCGCCAGCCGCGAACCGCTGATCGTGTGGGGCCGCGATGGCACAGCACCGCGCTCCTACGGTGGCGCGGAAGCGGTTCTGGATTCGTGTCTTGCGGGCGCGGATGCCATGGCGCTGTCTCAGGCGATCGACGCGCTGAGCGATCGCGGCGTGGCCTTCATGCTGAGCGCGCACGACAAGGACGGCAGGCTGGTGAAGCTTCGCGGCCGCGCCGTCGGCGGCATGGCGGCGGTGTGGCTCGAGCATGAAGCCGTGCTCGCGAAAGACAACGCGCCGGATTTTCGCGCCGTGCTCGATGCTCTGCCCATTCCGGTGTGGCTGCGCGACAAGACGCTGTCGCTCATCTGGGGCAATCGCGCTTTCGCGGCGGCGACGGGCGCGCCCGATGCTGAATTCGCGGCAGGTCTTCAAACCGCCCTCGACCGGAGCGAGCGCGATCTCGCAGCAACGGCACGCGCCGAAGGCCAGCAGACCGACGCGAAGCGCTTCGCCATCATGGGCGGTCAACGCCGCGCCCTCGCCTTTACCCATGTGCCGGTCGAGCGCGGCGACATCGTCGGCAGCGCCATCGACGTGACCGACGTTTCCAATGCCG
Source organism: Rhizomicrobium sp. (assembly GCA_036509475.1). GTDB lineage: Bacteria > Pseudomonadota > Alphaproteobacteria > Micropepsales > Micropepsaceae > Rhizomicrobium. The sequence continues at coordinate 2,285 of DATCFN010000230.1, forward strand.
AAGCGCGGCTGCAGCAGCAGATCGACGCCAATGCCGACACGCTGGACAAACTCGCCACCGCCGTCGCCATCTTCGGCCGCGATCAAAAACTGACCTTCCACAATCGCGCGTTTGCGAAGCTGTGGAATTTGCCGGATGGCTGGCTGGAAACGCATCCCACGGACGGCGAAATTCTGGATCGCTTGCGCGAGGCACGGCGTGTGCCGGAGCAGCGTGATTACCAGGCCTGGAAACGCGAGCGGCTCGCGCTTTACGACCAGCCCGGCGAGGCCCTGGCCGAAGACATGTGGCACCTGCCCGGCGGCAAAACATTGCGCGTCGTGCCCCAGCCGCATCCCTTCGGCGGCCTGACGTTTCTCTATGAGGACGTAACCGAAAGACTGGCGCTGGAAAGTTCTTTCACGACGCTGACCAAAGTGCAGTCCGCGACCCTGGACACGCTGCAGGAGGCCGTCGCCGTGTTTGGCCCCGATGGCCGCATGAAGCTGCACAACGCGGCCTTCACGCGGATATGGGAGATGGACGAAAGCGATCTGGACGGCGAGCCACATATTTCGCGCATCGCGCAGATTTGTGCCGGCCGTTTCGGCGAGGAAGACGTCTGGCGCAATCTCGTGAACGCTGTTTCATCCGGCTCGGCGCGGCAACGTGACTGGGGCGAGATCGAACGCAGCGATCGCACCATCGTTTCAGTTTCGCTGGCGCCGCTGCCGGACGGTGCGACGCTTGTGACCTTCGTGGACGTAACGGACCGCTTCCGCATCGAGAGCGCGCTGCGCGACCGCAACGAAGCGCTGGAAGCGGCCGACAAGTTGAAATCCGATTTCGTGCATCAGGCGTCCTTCCTGTTCCGCGATCCGCTGAACGCCGTGCACGGCTTTGCGGACATGCTGGCGAACGGCGTGGCCGGGCCGCTGAACGACAAGCAGGCGGCGTACGTGCGCGATATTCTTGCCGCCTCCACCAAACTTGCCGAAGTCACCAGCGACATTCTCGACCTGGCGATGATCGACTCCGGCGCGATGCGGCTGGAACTGGCGCGCGTTGATCTCTACGAGCTTTTGCACCGCGTGTCGGAACCGCTGCGCCAGCACACCGAAAGCCTCGACATAACATTCACGCTGGATTGCGCGCCCGACATTGGCGTCGTCATCATCGATCCGCGCCGCATCAGCCAGGTGGTGTTCAACCTGCTCTCCAATGCCTTCCGCTTCACCCCGCGCGAAGGCAGCATCACATTGGGCGCGGCCATCGTCGGACAGGACGTGCAGATCTATGTTTCGGATTCTGGTCCCGGCATCGCGCCCGAAGTGAAGGCGACGGTGTTCGAGCGGTTTTCGGCCAAGAGCCGGTCCGGTCAGCGCGCGGGCGCCGGGCTGGGCCTTGCCCTCGTTAACCGCTTCGTCGAACTGCATGACGGCTGGGTGGAGATCGAAAGCGGCAATGGCCGCGGAACCCTCGTTCGCGCCCATTTGCCGCGCCGTCTGCCCGAAGGCGACGCTGAGGGTCGTCAAGTCGCTTAATTCTCATTCTAAAAGAATCGTCATGGCCGCCCTC
>DATCFN010000231.1:0-2553 GCA_036509475.1 Rhizomicrobium sp.
GTCGCCTCCACTGCAACCGACTCCACGATCAGACGTTTGCCTTCAAAGCCAAAGCCGAAAAGTCTGGCGTGTTTCGCGGCAAAGTCCTGCGACATCGCCTCCAAAGAATTGAGTGTGACATGGAGTGTTGTGTCGCTGCCGTCGTAACGAATGTGCAGCCGCGCGGAGGACGTCGCCGACATCCCGCCTTGCGCCATGACATCGGCCTCCGCTTGCCGTGTCAGTTCGTCCGCAATGTGCTGCAGTTTCGGCATCAGCAAGTCATCCAGATGCGCGGTCACGGCGCGTTGGCGCAGCGCCCGCAGTGCGGCCAACTTCATGCCGTAAGCCGACAGCACGCCGGAAAAAGGATGAATGAAAATCCGCGTCATGCCGAGCGCGTCGGCGACGAGGCAAGCGTGCTGTCCACCGGCGCCGCCAAAGCAGTTGAGCGCATAGCCGCGCGTGTCATAACCCTTGGCCACCGAGATGCGCTTGATCGCATTGGCCATGTTCTCGACAGCGATGCGAATGAAGCCATCCGCGACTTGCTCCGGCGTGCTGCCCGTCTCGCGCGCCAATGAAGTGAATTTCTCGCGCACCACGGCTTCGTCGAGGGCTTCGTCGGCATTGGGTCCGAAGATGGGGGGGAAATAAGCGCCCGAAAGTTTTCCGACCATCACATTCGCATCGGTAACGGCGAGTGGTCCGCCGCGCCGGTAGCAGGCGGGGCCGGGATCGGCGCCGGCACTGTCCGGTCCAACGCGGAACCGCGCACCGTCATAATGAAGGATAGAGCCGCCACCGGCGGCGACGGTGTGAATGGCCATCATCGGCGCGCGCAACCGCACCCCTGCAACTTCGGTTTCATAGATGCGCTCGTAGGTGCCGTCGAAGCGCGACACGTCGGTCGATGTGCCGCCCATGTCGAAGCCGATGGTATGGGCGATCCCGGCCCCGCGCGCCGTCTCGGCCATGCCGACGACGCCGCCGGCCGGGCCCGATACAATCGCGTCCTTGCCGCGAAAGAAATCAGGCGTAGCCAGCCCGCCATTCGACGTCATGAAGAAAAGCCGTGTGCCATTCAGCGCGCGCGCGATGCGGTCCGCATAACGCGATAGCACCGGCGACAGATAGGCATCGGCCACGGTCGTGTCGCCGCGCGAGACGAACTTCATCAGCGGCACGGTGTCATGGCTGGTGGAAATCTGCGTGAAACCGGCTTCGCGCGCGATCTGCGCGGCGCGCTTTTCATGCGCCGGATAGCGGTAGCCGTGCATGAAAACGATGGCGCAGGCATCAATACTTTCCGCGCGCGCCGCCGCCAGTCTGTTTCGCAGCGCCGTTTCGTCGAGAGCGGCCAGCACATCGCCCTCGGCGGTGACGCGTTCGTCAGCCTCGATCACGCGCTCATACAGCATGTCGGGCAATTCGATATTCAGCGCGAACAGTTTGGGCCGGTGCTGATAACCGATGCGAAGCTGGTCGCGCAGGCCGCGTGTGGTGACGAGCAAGGTGCGCTCGCCGCTTCGTGTCAGAAGGGCGTTGGTCGCGACGGTGGTGCCCATCCGCACTTCGGCGATCTGGTCTGCCGGAATCAGCGCATTCGTGGGGAGCCCCAGGGTGCGGCGGATCGCTTCCAGCGCGGCGTCGTCATAACGCGCGCTTTCTGACAGAAGTTTCAGGCTCGAAAGCCGTCCGTCGGGCGCCTGCGCGACCACATCGGTGAATGTGCCGCCGCGGTCGATAAAGAACTTCCACTGTGTCATCGCTGCCCGTCGCAATTCCGCCGAGATTGGCTTATTGGCTTCGCCCATGTCTATCTGGGGAAAATTGACTGGCGCGGCGGCGGGCTTCCTGCTCGGCGGCGGACCGATCGGGGCGCTGGCAGGGGCTTTTGCCGGCCACATGCTGTTCGACCGCGAAGGCCAGATGGCCATCGCCAATCCCGAAGAGCCGGGCGTCGCTTTCACGATCGCCATCATCGCGCTGGGAGCCAAGCTGGCCATGGCCGACGGCATCGTCACGCGCGACGAGGAAGAAGCCTTCACCCGCGTGTTCCGCGTGCCGCCGGGCGAGGCTGCCAATGTCCGGCGCATTTTCGACCTGGCACGGCGCGATACCGCCGGCTATGAGGCCTATGCCTCGCAGATCGCCAGGATGTTTCGCGGCAATCCGGCGATGCTGGAAGACGTCATGGACGGATTGTTCGAGATCGCGAAAGCCGATGGTGTGTTTCATCCCGGTGAGGCGCGGTTCCTGGAGCGGGTTGCCGACATTTTCGGTTTCTCGCCGAATGTCTATCGTCGCATCCGCGCCACGCATTTTCCCGACGCGTCCGATCCTTATGTCGTGCTGGGTATCTCCTACGAAGCAAGCGAGAACGAGATCCGTCATACTTATCGGCTGCTAGTGAAAGAGAATCATCCCGACAGTCTTATCGGCCGCGGCGTGCCGCCGGAATTCGTGAAACTGGCGACCGACAAGCTGGCGGCGATCAACGGCGCTTATGAAAAAGTGATGTCTGAACGCGGGTTCGGGCAGGCGGATAAATGACGCATGAACCGCCGCCAG
>DATCFN010000232.1:0-4146 GCA_036509475.1 Rhizomicrobium sp.
TGCGCACCGAGCACGGCGCCACCATCATGCCCGCGGTACGGAACGATCCCGACGCGATGGGTGCCGCGATGTCGCCGATCGCATAGACCTTGTCGGCCTTTGCCGCGACCTGTTTGGGCGTCAGCGTCGTCTCGTAGCCGATGGTCATTTCGCCGGGCTTCGTCACCACCAGATGGGACTCGATTTCGAGCGACGAAAGCGCTTCGAGCAATCTTATTCCAAAGGCGACGCCGGACGCCCCGCTAATACCCACGACCAGCCGCTTTGGCTGCGTTTTGCCTGTGTTTTTGACCGCCATGGTTCCCGTTTACAGCTTGGAAGCTTTAATCGAAAGAGGCCGTGACAGACCCCTTCGTTGGTGTTCTAATTTCCTGCCTTCGAAAGATGAGGTACGGCATGGCTCTGCAAGGGCATATCCAGGAACTCTCCGAAAAGCACAAGCGACTGGAGCAGGCGATAGAGACGGAGCTCTCGCACAAAGACTGGGACGATGTCCGGGTCGCTGCTCTAAAAAAAGAAAAACTCCGAATAAAAGACGAACTTGAGCGACTGCGAAGCAGCGTTCACTAATCCTACCCTTCTGATTGTTGACGCCGCGGTTCATTCGGCTGCCTGCGCCACGGGTTCACGCTCTATGCGCAGCAGAAGGATGGCCGCGAGCGCCAGCAACAGACCGGCCGCCAGAAACGCCGCGCCGGGAAAATAGACGGGCGCATTCACCCCGGTGAACCAGGCGAACACGCTGGTGAGCAGCACGGGCGCCACCACAGAGGTCATCCCGCCGATACTGGATAGCGCGCCTTGCAGTTCGCCTTGCTCATTCGCGGGCACATGCTTGGAAATGATCGCGTTGATCGACGGCATGGCGAGGCCCATCAGCGCCCAGACCAGCATCCACGGATACATCATCCAGCCAGCACTCGCGAAGGCGTAACCCGCGAAGCCGATGGCGCCCGCGAACAGCCCAATATAGGCGGCGCGATGCTCGCCCAGTTTCGGGATCGCAATGCGGGTGGGGAAGCCGAAGACGAAGGCCATGACGAGCCCAAGAAACGCCATCGCATAGCCAAGCTGTACCGTCGTCCAGTGGAATTTCAGATAGACGTAGTAACTCCAGATCACTGGGTTCGCGTCATGGGCGATGCGCATCAGCACCATGATCCCCACAAACGCGAAGACGCCGGGATAACGCCGCAGAGCTTTCAGTGCCCCAACCGGGTTAGCACGTGCCATAAATCTCCAAAGGTCTCGAACGGAATTGATTGGCTCAACGCGCCGCTTCTCCGGCGGCAGGGACTCCTTCATCACGATCAACCCGAACAGCGCATTGGCGAAGGCAAGGCCCGCGGCGACGAAGAATGGCAGGCGTGCGCCATATTGGCCAAGAAAACCGCCGATGGCGGGGCCGACGACAAAGCCGATGCCGAAAGCAGCCCCCGTCAAACCGAAATTGGCAGCGCGTTTTTCCGGCGGCGACACGTCGGCGATAAAGGCGTTGGCGGTCGTGTAGCTTGCGCCCGCAATGCCGCACAGGGTCCGGCCGACGAACAGCCAGGCGATGGTGGGCGCGAAGCCGGTGATGAGATTGTCGATGCCGAACGCGACCAGCGCGATGATCAGGATGGGTTTGCGGCCAAAACGGTCGCTGAGATTTCCGATCATTGGCGAGAACAGGAACAGCATGCCGGCGAAGGCGGTTTGCAGCCATCCGCCCCATGCAGCGGCCGCGCTCATCGCGGCGGCGTGTGTCGGATAGGGGCCGGTCAACTCCGCAATGATCTGCGGTATGACGGGAATGATGATGCCCAGCCCCACCGTGTCGATGAACATGGTGAGGAAGATGAAGATCAGCGCGAATTTGCTGGTGCTCTGTTCGGTCATGGCGATCCCTGTTTCGGGCGATGCTAGCTGCATCGGCCCCAAGACGCTTGCAAGAAATTACCAGCGCAATTCCCGGCGCGCGAGGCAGCGGAATCCTAGATTTCCTTCGCCCGCTCGCGCAGTTTGAATTTCTGCATCTTGCCGGTGGAGGTCTTGGGGATTTCGGCAAAGACGAGATGCTTGGGAATTTTGAAACGCGCGAGATTTTGACGGCAAAATTCGATCAGTTCTTCCGCCGTGACCCGTTCCTGGCCGGCTTTCTTTTCCACGAAGGCGCAAGGCACTTCGCCCCATTTTTCATCTTCTTTGGCGACGACGGCGGCGAACATCACGGCAGGATGTTTCAGCAATGTGTCTTCCACTTCGATCGAGGAAATATTCTCGCCGCCGGAGATGATGATGTCCTTGGAACGGTCTTTCAGTTGCACATAGCCGTCGGGATACATCACGCCCAGGTCGCCAGAGTGAAACCAGCCGCCTTCAAAGGATTCCTTCGTCGCCTTGGGATTTTTCAGGTAGCCTTTCATCACCACATTGCCGCGAAACATCACTTCACCCAGCGTTTCGCCATCCGCAGGCGTGGCCTCCATCGTTTCGGGATCCATCACGCTCAGCGCCTCGAGTGCGTGATAGCGCACGCCCTGGCGCGCCTTCTTCGCGGCACGCTCGTTCCTGTCCAGCGCGTCCCAATCCGACTTCCATTCGTTCACGACGGCGGGACCGTATGTTTCGGTAAGGCCATAGACGTGCGTGACGTTGAAACCCGCATCCGCCATGCCGGCCAGCACAGATTCCGGCGGCGGCGCGGCAGCGGTGATGAACTCGACACGATAGGGTATCGCGCGACGCTCGCTGTCCGGCGCATTGATGAGCGTGGACATCACGATGGGCGCGCCGCACATATGCGTGACGTGGTTCTCCACGATGGAATCGTAGATCGCCTTGGCCCGCACCCAGCGCAGGCAGACATTCGTGCCCGCCACCACCGCCAGCGACCAGGGAAAGCACCAGCCGTTGCAATGAAACAGCGGCAAGGTCCACAGATAGACCGGGTGACGCGGCATGTTCGCGGCGATGACATTGCCATATCCCATCAGCGCCGCACCGCGATGGTGAAACACCACGCCCTTGGGATTGCCGGTCGTGCCCGATGTGTAGTTGAGCGAGATCGCGTCCCACTCGTCGCCGGGCATCGCCCACGCAAAATCCGGATCGCCACCGGCGATGAAGTCTTCATATTCGACGGTGCCAAGCCTTTCGCCGCTCTGCGGAAACTGCGGATCGTCATAGTCGATGACGAAGGGCTTCACCTTGGCGAGTTTCAGCGTCTCTTTCACGGTCGGTGCGAATTCGCGATCCGTGATGAGGACCTTCGCTTCGCCGTGATCCAGCATGAAGGCCAGCGCCGCCGCGTCGAGCCGGGTGTTGAGCGCGTTCATCACGCCGCCCGCCATCGCCACGCCGTAATGCGCGTCCAGCATTGGCGGCGTATTGGCGAGCATGACCGATACCGTGTCGCCCTTTTTTATTCCGTGTTTCGCCAGTGCGGAGGCGAGCCGCCGCGCCCGCGCGTAGAACTGCGCATAGGTAAAACGCTGCTTGCCGTGGATGATGGCGGCGCGATCCGGAAATGTCTTGGCGGCGCGTTCCAGGAATGTCAGGGGCGTCAGCGGCTGGTAGTTGGCGGGATTGCGGTCGAGATCGGCATCGTAAGGACTGCGCGCCAGAACCGGTTTCAGACGTTGGGCAAACCGCAGCGCCGCCTGCGCGCCACGCCGTACAAAAGACTTCCGCCCGGCGCCGCGCGCCAGATTCTTCGGCGTCCGGCGTGAAACGAGCGGCTTTGATGACGATTTTGCGGCGGTGGTCTTCGCTGCAGATTTCACTGCCTTCTTTTTCGCCTTGCAATTAACCGCTTTGCGCGCCGGTTTATGCTTCGCGTTGGCCGTTCTGGCACCGCGGGTTTTGGATTTGGCGGTTTTCCTGCCGGTCTTTTTCGTCGCCATGCCTGTGTTCTTTTCGTCGATCCGCCAGCGCGGAACCTAGTAAAAGTGTGAACGCGCGGCAAGCAATCGGTCATGGACGAACGCTGCGCGCATTGCTAGGTAGAGCGCTGGAAGCGCTGGAAAATCTGTATGTCTGATGGTGTGAAGGCGAGCGCCGGATGGAGCCCCTTGCGCGGTATCTACGCATGGGTCATCCGCCATGCCGAAGGAACGTATGCGTGGGCCATCATGGCCGCCATCGCTTTCGCGGAAAGCTCGT
>DATCFN010000233.1:0-5340 GCA_036509475.1 Rhizomicrobium sp.
GTTCGAGAAGCGGCTGCTCGTCACGAAAACAGTCGTTTGGAACGGCCCGTTCGGCGCGTTCGAGACGGTGCCGTTCGATGCGGCAACCGTAGCCGCCGCGAAGGCCGTGGCGAAGCGCACGAAAGCGGGCGATCTTTTGTCAGTCGCGGGTGGCGGGGATACGGTGGCGGCGCTGAACCATGCCGGCGTGGCGGATGATTTCACCTATGTCTCCACCGCAGGCGGCGCGTTTCTGGAATGGCTTGAAGGAAAGACATTGCCGGGCGTCGATGCGCTAGCCCAAAGTAGGGGCTAAGGTCGGCAGACGTATTGGGATGGCAAAAAAACGAAACACTCGAAAGCGAAATACGGCGGCTCGCTCGAGCCGATTATCGCCGGAAGAATTTCGGGAAATGGTTCATCCCATTGCAGCAAGCATTAAGCAACTCGCGATCTCCGAAAAATTTTTGTTTGGGAGAGGCACCTTATACTTGTCTTTAGCAAATGCTGCGTTCTCTCGAGCGGCTGAGTTCCTGGAACAATGTACATCGGATAGAGGTAAAAATTACCTTTTCTTCTCCAGTGGATCTCTCAGAGCGATAACTGAAGACATAATTTATCTAAAGCGTTTCCAGACGTTGTCACACGACGAACAGGAAGACGCTATTATCTTCTTCATGCAGTCGGATTTGAAGCGGATGACTGACGCGCAACGAAAGTTTCTGGGCAACAACAATAGGTTTGCGTATCCGACGCCAAATATTCCGGACCCAACTCCACCTTCAGAAACAATCCGCAAGCTGAAAAAGAAGAGAGTAATTGAAATTGCGACCGAAGTCGGCCTGCAAGACTTCTATGAATATATGTACCAGGCTACATCAAGGATGGTACACTTCAGTCCTTCCATGCTTTATCGCACCGGCTGGGGAGAAATCGAAGCGACAGATAAAGGAAGAATTGGGGAGGCGACCTTTTCGACCGAACATTTTTCAGGATATTACGAACAGTTCTGCGCGTTCTACGCCGCTTATCTGCTGCGCTTGTTATTTATAACGGTAAAAAACGAAGTCCCCTACGCAAAGCAAATAGAGCTGGACTTTAAGCGAATTCACAAAGCTATAATTCTATGCGGTAGATGGCCTGAAGCGGTCACCGCCGAAGAAATGAATATGAAATTCGACCAAAGCAAGTTTCCCGGCTTTTTATACTCAGCCCTTGAACACGTTATGATTGAAGAAGAACTGAAAAAGGAAGGCTTGGAGGATATCTGATGAATCTCGAAGAACTGAACGGCATCGCGCGCAAGATGGTGGCCAAGGGCAAAGGTCTGCTCGCCGCCGATGAATCCACCGGCACGATCGCCAAGCGCTTCGACGCGATCAAGGTGCAGAACACCGAAGACAACCGCCGCGACTATCGCGAGCTTCTGTTCCGCGCGATGGACGCGATGAACAAGCACATCTCCGGCGTTATTCTGTTCGACGAGACGATCCGCCAGAAAGCCAAAGACGGCACATCGATGGTGAAGCTGATTCAGGAATCCGGCGCGATCCCCGGCATCAAGGTCGATGCGGGCGCCAAGCCGCTGGCGGGCGAACCCGGCCAGACGGTGACGGAAGGCCTCGACGGTTTGCGCGAACGCTTTCAGGAATATCACAAGCTCGGCGCGCGCTTCGCCAAATGGCGCGCGACCTACGATCCGACCAAGCCGTCTTACAACTGCATCAATGCGAACGGTCAGGCGCTGGCGCGTTACGCCGCGCTGGCGCAGGAGAACGGGATCGTTCCCATCGTCGAGCCGGAAGTGCTGATGGATTACGACAACGACATCGACGCCTGCGAAGCGATCACCGAATGGGTGCTGAAGGAAACTTTCGCGCAGCTCTATTACGCGAAGGTCGCACTGGAAGGCATCATTCTGAAGCCGAACATGGTGATCAGCGGCAAGAAATGCGGCAAGCAGGCGAGCGTCGAAGACGTCGCGGAACGCACCGTGAAAGTGCTGAAGCGTTGCGTGCCGGGCGCCGTGCCGGGCATCGCCTTCCTGTCCGGTGGCCAGTCCGACGAAGAAGCCACCGCGCATCTGAACGCTATGAACGCCGCGAACCCGAACCTGCCCTGGGCGCTGACGTTCTCTTACGGCCGCGCGTTGCAGGCCGCGCCGCAGAAGGCGTGGAGCGGCAAGGTCGACAACGTCAAAGCCGCGCAAGCCGCCTTCGAACACCGCGCCAACATGAACGGCTTGGCCGCGCAGGGTAAGTGGAAAAAGGAATTGGAAAAGGCGTGATGCACTCATGGTTCGAGGCTCGCTTACGCTCACGCCTCACCATGACGCGCGATTTCTGCCGTCATCCTGAGGTGCGAACAACGTGAGCCCCGAAGGATGCCGTCTCTACCTCATCACGCCGCCGAAGTTTGAGCCGCGCGTTTTCGCGGAGGAATTGAAGCGCGCGCTGGATGGCGGCGATGTCGCCTGTCTGCAACTGCGCATGAAAGATGTTACCGATCACGACATCATGCGCGCCGCGGAAGTCCTCATGCCCATCGCGCAGAAGCGCGACGTCGCTTTCATCATCAACGACCGTCCCGACATCGCGCACATGATCCGCGCCGACGGGGTGCATGTCGGGCAGGACGATGCGCCTTACGCCGAAGCACGCGCAATCGTCGGCAAGGACGCCATCGTCGGCGTCACCTGCCACAACAGCCGCGAACTTGCTTTCGACGCGGGCGAAACGGGCGCCGATTACGTTGCCTTCGGCGCGTTCTTTCCGACGCAGACGAAAGAACCCAAAACTGTTGCCGATCTGGAACTGCTGCAATGGTGGGCCGAGACCATGACCGTCCCCGTCGTCGCCATCGGTGGAATCACGGTGGACAATGCCAAGCCGCTGGTGGAAGCCGGCGCGGATTTTCTCGCCGTCTCGGCCGGTGTTTGGAATTACGCGGCTGGCCCGCAAGCGGCGGTGAAGGCGTTTAGCACCCTATTCCTGTCATCCCGGCCAGCGTAGCGCAGCGGAGCGTGAGCCGGGACCCATCGGGAATGCGGCACAATGGGTGCCGGATAACCTCGCTGCGCTCGGTTTCCGGGATGACAATGGGGGTTGGGATTGCTAGAACCCGCCCGCTCTTTGACCTCGACCCAATAAGGAACCGCGCCCGCGACAAGCGGCGCCGCACAGCACATGGCCAAGATTTCCGGTAACGACATCAAGCCCGGCACGATGATCGAATATGACGGCGGCCTGTGGATGGCGGTGAAGACGGCGAAGGTGAAGCCTGGCAAGGGCGGCGCTTATAACCAGGTCGAGCTCAAGAATGTCACCGTCGGCACCAAGCTCAACCAGCGTTTCCGCTCGGATGAATCCGTCGAAGAAATCTGGCTGGAGAAAAAAGATTTCCAGTTCCTGTTCGCCAGCGGCGACGTGCTGACCTTCATGGACATGAACACCTACGACCAGATCGAACTGTCTATCGAATTCGTCGGCGAGGATCAGGCGCGCTTCCTGACCGACGGCATGAAGACGCTGGTGCAGATGTATGACGGCAAAGCCATCGGCATCGCATTGCCGCAGCATGTCGTTCTGGAAGTCACCGAGGCCGATCCGGTGTTGCGCGGCGGCACGGCGTCGCCATCCTACAAAGGCGCGACGCTCGTCAATGGCATGAAGATCCAGGTGCCGCCGTTTATCGATGCGGGCGAGCGGATTGTCGTCGCCACCGAAGACGGCTCGTATCTGCGCCGCGCGGAAAAAGAGTAATGCCGTATCTGTCGCCCGCCCTGAACGTGATGACGACCGCCGCGCGCAAGGCGGGACGCCGTCTCATCCGCGATTTCGGCGAAGTTGAGAATCTGCAAATTTCCATGAAAGGCCCCGCGGACTTCGTGTCCGTCGCGGACCAACGCACCGAAAGCATCCTGATCGGCGAGCTTCAGAAAGCGCGCGCCGGTTATCCCATCCTGTCCGAAGAAGTCGGCCTCGTGGACGGGCCGGACAAGTCGCATCGCTTCATCATCGATCCGCTCGACGGCACCACGAACTTCCTGCACGGCATTCCGCATTTCGCGATTTCGATCGCGCTGGAACGCGATGGCCAGCTTGTCAGTGGCGTGATCTACAATCCGGTCAGCGACGACATGTTCACCGCTGAAAAAGGCAGCGGCTCCTATCTCAACGACAAGCGCCTGCGCGTTGCCGCGCGCAAGACATTGAAGGACACCGTCAGCGCCACGGGCATTCCGTTCATGGGCAAGGACGGGCATGAAAAATTCCGCGCCGAACTCGCCGCCGTGATGAATGTCACCGCCGGTGTGCGCCGTTACGGCTCGGCCGCGCTGGACCTCGCCTGGATGGCGGCTGGCCGCTACGACGCCTATTGGGAGCGCGGGCTGAAGGCCTGGGACATCGCGGCAGGCATCCTGATGGTGCGCGAGTCCGGCGGCGTGGTCACGGATATGGATGGCGGCCAGCGCATGCTCGACAGCGGCCATATTCTGGCCTCGAACGAGGGCTTGCATCCCCAGTTCCTGAAACTATTGAAAGAAGCGGGCCGCGGATGAGCGATGGTGTTGAGCGCGCGCAGCGGGGCGATTATCCTCGCCCGGCCATGATCAGATCGCTTTGCTTCACCGCCCTGGTTGCCGCCGCGCTTGCCGCGACACCGGCGCTGGCACAAGTCCAGCTTTATCCTGGACAGGGCATCAGCGTGAATCCCTATGCCACCGGCGTCACGCGCGGATATTCGCCGCAAAGCGGTCCCTATCCCGGCCTCGTCCATCTGCACATGCCGCTCGTGCATCATCATGCACTCAAGCCCAAGCCCGCCGCGAACGATGTTGCCACCACGGCACCGCCGCCGCCCGCATCGCCCCCGGCCGACGCACCGACATTCGCGACGCCACTGGATTCGTTGTCCGACGCCGCACCGCCTGCGCCCGCACCCGCGGCGCCGCCCAAACATCACGCGCATGCGCAGACTGCCGCCACGCCGCCGCCGCCCGCGCCGGATACCGGCACGGCTGGCGACGCAGCCCTGCCGTTGGCGCTCGACCCGCAAGAGGCGCGACCGGTGACACCCGCGTCGCCGCCGCACCATGAACGTCACGCCGGCAACGGTGATGCCGCGCGGGTTGCCTCCACCGAAGGCCCGCCCGCCACGACCAGTATCGTCCGCGCCCCGAGCGCACCGGCCGGGGAAAACGGTCTGTCCAAGCGCAGCGAAATTCTGTTCCCGCGCGGCGATCCGGATGTTTCACCGGCCACCGTGAACAAGATGCGCGCCGTCGCCGCCGATTTGACCACGCTTCTGGGTGCAGGGGCGCAACGCGTGCAGCTCGATGCTTACGGCGGCCCGCGCGGC
>DATCFN010000234.1:0-4065 GCA_036509475.1 Rhizomicrobium sp.
GGAATGACAAGCAGGCCGAAGCGTTCGCGCTAATCGCGAAATTCGTGAAACGCCACGGCGCGGTGCCGGGCATCCAGATCGCCCATGCCGGCCGCAAGGCATCGGCCCACAAACCGTGGGAAGGTGACGATCACATGGCGCCGGACGATCCGCGCGCCTGGGAGATCATCGGTCCGTCCGCCGAGGCGTTCGGCGCGAACCTGCCGCGCGCGCCATTGGCTATGAGCAAGGCGGATATCCTGCGCGTGCAAAACGATTTTGTGTCGGCGGCCAGGCGCGCGTTCGACGCTGGCTTTGAATGGCTGGAGCTGCATTTTGCGCATGGCTATCTGGGCCAGAGTTTCTTCTCGCCGCTCGCCAACAAGCGCACCGACGACTATGGCGGCAGCTTCGAGAACCGCGCGCGCTTTCTCGTCGATACGCTCATCGCCGTGCGCAAGGTTTGGCCTGAACGGTTTCCACTGACCGCGCGTCTCGGCGTCAGCGATTTTCAGGATGGCGGACAGCCGCTGGAAGAATCTATCGCGCTGGTGAAGCTGTTCAAGCGGCACGGGCTGGACCTGATCGACGTGTCGCTGGGCTTCAACAATCCGAACATCGCCGGCGTGCCGTGGGGACCGGCTTTCATGGTGCCCATCGCCGCGCGCATAAAGGAAGAGGTTACGATCCCGACCGCCGTGGGCTGGTTCATCACCGAACCGGCGCAGGCGGACAGCATCATCAAGGACGGACAGGCCAACATCATCATGCTGGCGCATAAGGAATTGGACGACCCGAACTTTCCCTATCACGCCGCAAAGGCGCTGGGCGTGGCAGACCCGCAAAACATCCTGCCACCCCAATATGCGCATTGGATGAAGGGCAGATAATTTCCTCCCCGCTGTTGCGGGGAAGGTGGCAGGCGCGAAGCGCCTGACGGAAGGGGTGTGTGGAACGGAGAAAATGCTTCGCGGCCGCCGTCACCCCCTCCGCCTCGCCATGCTCGGCACCTCCCCCGTAAAACGGGGGAGGAAAATACGGGAGAAAGTTCGCTACTTCACCAAGCCTTCTTCCTTCATTGCCGCGTGAACTTTCGGACGTTGCGAGACGCGGGCGAAGAACGCGTGGAGATTGGCGGGCAGCGCGATCTTCATGTGATGCGCCCAGGTGAGCATCACGAACATATAGGCGTCGGCGATGGTGAACGTGTCGCCAGTCAGGAAGTTCTTGCCCGCCAATTCACCGTTCACGTAGTCGAAGCGCTTGACGATCTTGTCGGTCGCGGCTTTTTTCACCTCATCGGAGCCGGGTGCAAACAAAGGCGAGAAGCTCTTGTGGATTTCGCTGTTGATGAAGGTGAGCCATTCGATCACCTTGTATCGCGCGGTGCCGCTGGCGGGAATCAGGTGGCTGTCAGGCTTCAGGTCCGCGAGATACTGCACGATGGCAGGCCCTTCGCTGAGCAGCGTGCCGTCGTCGAGTTTCAATGCGGGCACGTAGCCCTTCGGATTGATCGCGTAGAAATCTTCGCCGCTTTCCGTCTTGTGGTTCTTGAGGTCGACTTTCACGAGTTCGAGCGCAATGCCCGCCTCGCTGGCGACGATATGCGGTGAAAGCGAGCACGCACCGGGCGCGTAATAGAGCTTCATGACGTCCTCCAATGGAATGCCATCAGCCTATGGCATTTCGCGCGCACCCGCGAACTATCCGTTCTGTTTCCCTGTTCGATACAGGGAGATCAGAAATGGGCGCCGCTCACCGAAAACAGCAACAGCCACGGTTCGATTACCGCGTCGATCGCACCATGGGCGAAGATGACGGGCGTGAGGCTGCGGCCGCTGAGCAGATAAGCGAATGCCAGCATCAGGCCCAGGATGGACGTCGCCGCCATCGCGCCGATCATCTGCGCCATCTGGAAGTGGCCGGTCAGCCCGCCCCAGCCCACATGCGCGAGCCCGAAGAGGAGGGCCGACAAAATGACCTGCACAATCCAGTGCACGCCGCCATCGCGTGCCTGGGACATGACGAAGCCGCGAAACACCGTCTCCTCGCAGATGCCCGCGGTGATTCCGATGCCGAGCGCGGTGGCGATGCGAAACAACGACCAGTCCGTCAGGATAGGTTGGCCTTTCATGATCGGGCCCATCGCCGTGAAGCCCGCATACAGAACGGCGACAGCGATCGCGAGCAGCCAGCCCCAGATCGATGCCGGCAACCGCCAGCCGATGCTTTTCAAAGTCTGTCCGCGCAGCCGCAGAAAAATCCACACGGCACCGAACATGATCCAGTCCAGCGCAATGCTACTCGCGGCGCGAAGGGCGACGGTGTCTCGCGCGGTCTTCAAGGTGAGATGCGGGGTGATCGCGGCGCGCGCCATGGGCAGCACGACTTCCAACGCCGCGAAGACGGCCATCATCAGCAAGATCGCCATCCACGGTCCGATGCGGGCCGGCTTCGTTACGTCGGTCATTGGGAATCCCTCGCTTAACCTGCCCATGATGGACAGGCGCCATCTCCACCGCCATCCCCAGGGGACGGCGCAAGATGTAAGAAAGCCTATATATTCCAACATATAAGAATATTTGTGATATTCCGCTTGACTTGTTCTTCTTATGTTCTAATCTGAGGATGTCCTATTCCATGAGGGGGCGGTCCGGACCGTCCGATCGCCGGAATGGGATGGGCGTCTGGAGATGTCGCGGCGTAACGAGCCGCGGAATTTTCGGAGGTCGCGCCGTTGGCCGCTATCGCCTGAAAACGAGACAAACGACAGGCGTATGCAGGGAGATGTCCCAACCCGATGGGACGCTGAGAAGTGTGGGCCGCCAATTTGACCATTGGCAGTGAAATGTTCTTCGACCGGGAGAGCGCCCCACGGAGCGAAGCCAGAAGGTAAAGAGTAACGGACCGCGGCTGAAAATCGCCCGGTGCGGGATCGCCGGAATGGCAATCCAACCACACGCTGTCCGAAAGGACAGCACACGCCGTCTGAAAAGGACGGCACATTGCGCAACGCCTTCATCGGCGTCCCGCACCGCCCCTCATTCTTTCAGGAGCGCGTATGTCTCTCAACAAAATGCTCAAGCAGCAGAATGCGAAGCGTCGGCTTGGCGAATAGCGCGTGGAAAATCGCCATTCGCCATTCGCCACTGGCCTTTTTACAATCCCTCGAACAGCGCCGTCGAAAGATAGCGTTCCGCGAAAGAGGGAATGATCGTCACGATCGTCTTGCCCGCCATTTCCGGCCGCGCGCCGACTTCGAGCGCACCGGCAATCGCCGCGCCCGAGGAGATGCCGACGGGAATGCCTTCCATCCGCGCGACCTTGCGGGCCACGTCGAAGGCGGTCTCGTTGCCGATGGTGATGACCTCGTCGATGATTGTGCGGTCGAGGATCGCCGGAATAAAGCCCGCGCCGATGCCCTGAATGGGATGCGGGCCGGGCTGGCCGCCGGACAGCACGGGCGAGTCCTCCGGCTCCAGCGCAATGATGCGGACGGACGGTTTCTTCTGCTTCAGCACCTGGCCGATGCCGGTGATAGTGCCGCCGGTGCCGACGCCGGAGATGATGACATCGACCTTGCCATCGGTGTCGTTCCAGATTTCTTCCGCCGTCGTGCGGCGATGGATGTCCGGGTTGGCGGGGTTTTCGAATTGTTGCGGGATCACCGCGCCGGGCGTGGCGGCGACGATTTCCTGGGCGCGCGCGATGGCGCCGCGCATGCCCTTCGGTGCTTCGGTCAAAATGATTTCCGCGCCGAGGATCGCGATCATTTTGCGCCGTTCGACGGAGACGGTTTCCGGCATGACGACGATCAGTTTGTAACCTTTGGCGGCGGCCGCGAAGGCCAGCGCGATGCCGGTGTTGCCCGAGGTCGGCTCGATGATCACCGTGTCCTTCGTGATCTTGCCCGCCTTCTCGCCCGCCTCGATCATCGCCAGGCCGATACGGTCCTTAACGCTGCCGAGTGGGTTGAAGAATTCCGCCTTCAATGCGATCGTCGCATGGACCCCGTCCGTGACGCGGTTCAGCTTGATGAGAGGAGTGCGGCCAATGGTTTCGAGAACGCTATTATAGATAGGCATA
>DATCFN010000235.1:0-9214 GCA_036509475.1 Rhizomicrobium sp.
GTTCCTAACCAGAGCATGAAGGCGCCGACGTACCGACGGCGAGACCGTGAGGAATATGCCAGTTCGCATGCGCCAGACTCGCACACGCCAGCACATCCGGGAATCCCAAACGGGATTCTAATGTCAGGTTTTATCCACTAGATCAGGCTTTCGCCGCTTTCGCGAGTTCCGGCGGATGGTTGGCGTGATGCCAGCGACGCAGGCCGTAGAGTAACCCGCCCGCGACCACCAGTAGTCCAATGCCGATCAGTGGCCGGAACGCGACCCAGGACAGCGCGATCACGATCAAGGTCAGCGGAAGGGCAACCACAAAGGCGGCTAGTGCCGCGGCGCCGCCCACGATCGAGCCCAGGATCGGTACAACCGATGCGAAGGTGGAAAGCGGGCTCAGGAACATCGCAAAGCCGGCGAAGATCAAGACGAAGCCGACAAGCCGCAGAATCCAGGTCAGCATGGATTCCTCACCTTTTTTCTCCGCGATCATATTGGCCAGTGGCTGGTTGCCGGTTTCCGCCATGTCCAGTTTGTAGCCATTGCCGGTGATGAAGGGCGCGAAGCCGTTCTGGCTTTGCTGGGCGAGGACCGAAATGGTCGCGCCTGATGGCAGGCCCTGATAGCTCACCCGTTCGTCGCCGACATTCGGCGCGTTCGAGTCGCCTTTATAAAGTTTGTCGCCAACCTTCTTCCAACCGTCCGGCGCATCGGGCGACAGGTTCGTCGACAGGTCGATCAGGCCGAGCGTCGCACCGTCCAGCGTGTATCCGCCCAGCTTCGCGTCGTCCGCCGCATAGCGCGAGGATTTGATCGCCATTTCGGGGTTTTCGTGGCCTTCGGGATGTTTGAATTGGGACGAGTCGATGGCGTCGTCGGACCACACTTTTTCATACGTGTAGGTCGTGACCGTCTCCTGACCACCGCCGAGTTTGTCGTGCGTTTCCTGCTGTTCTTTTTCACGCCACTGATACATCTCGGCCTGCCGGCTGACCGTGACCTGATTGGCGAAATTGACGCCAAGGTCCGGATCGGCAATCGCGGCGCTCGCCGTTGCGGAGCCGATGACGTGAACCAGTTTGCCGTCATTGGTGGGCAGCACATTGTTGGGCTGGGATTCCACGGCCACTTGCGAGGCCTCGCCCAGCGCGCGAATCGCCTGCACCGCGCGTCCTTCGTTCCACGACAGCAGGACGATCGCGGCGATGACCAGAATCGGCCCTATGAAAAATCCTGCAATCGCGCCGCCGATGCGCGAAAGAAAGCTCGTGTTTGAAACGTCTGTGAATTTGTCCGCCATGTTGGCCCCCCGATTTGGCGAGCCGAAACTAGCGGATAAGTCCGGCGCGCACTAGAGCATGATCGGACTACACAGCTTCACACTCGCCCGATTGCGCTCTAAGCGGATTTGCGCATCTCGAAATCCGCCGGGTCGGGCTTGAGGGTTACGCTCCAGTAATCCACCAGCGGGAAGGGCCAGTTCTGGCTGACGCGGCCCTTTTCGTTTTTGTACCAGCTCGAAACCTGCGGCGCGCCCCATGCCATATTCTTGTTCATGGCATCGACGCGCAGATTGTAGGCATCATGCACGCTCTCCTTGGGCTCCAGCGTTGCGTTGCCGGTCTCGGCCAGCAGGCGCAGGCACCCCATGATGTAACGCACACTCGATTCCGAGAAGAAGATGATGCTGCCATTGACCACGATGTTCGTGTTGGGCCCGTAGATCATGAAGAAATTGGGGTAGCCAGGCACGGTCATGCCCAGATAGGCGCGCGCATCGCCATTCCATCGGTCGTGCAGTTCAATGCCGTCGCGCCCGATGATCTTGTAGGTGCGCAGGAAATTGCTGGCGTAAAAGCCGGTGCCGTAGATGATGGCATCGACATCGAACTGCTTGCCGTCTTCGGTCTTCACCCCGGTTGCGTTGATCTCTCCGATCGGCTCGGTGACCAGTTCGACATTGGGCCGCGACAGCGCGCCAACCCAAACGCCATTGTCGCGCAGTGAGCGTTTTCCGCCGAACGGATAGTCGGGAATGATCTTCGCGAAAAGATGCGGCGCGTTTTCGGTTTGCGGCTTGATCGCCGCGGTCAGCATCTCGCGCAGGAGGGCATTGTTCGGCGACACGGCGGTCGGCGGGCCGTTATAGGTCGGATCGGCTTTGACGAATTCATAGACGCCGTCGGTCATCACCCAGAACAGCCAGAAGCGATACCACTTATCGTAGAAGGGAACGTGCTCCAGCAGCCATTTTTTTCCTTCACCGACTTTGTCGTGATAGTCGGGCGTCGGACCCAGCCAGGGCGGCGTGCGCTGAAAGACTTTCAGTTCGCTGACCTCTTTGGCGATCTCCGGCACGAACTGGAAGGCGCTGGCACCGGTGCCGATCACGGCGACGCGTTTGCCTTTCATATCCACATCATGGCGCCACTGCGCGGAATGAAATGCCGGACCCTTGAAGCTGCCGACGCCTTTGATGTCGGGAAAGCGCGGCTGGTTGAGCTGCCCCACGGCGCTGATGACGGCATCGGCCACGATCACATCCTCGCGGCCGGATTTGTCTTTCACCTTGACCTGCCACTTGGAGGATTTTTCGTCGAAGCGCGCTTCGACAACCTGCGTCTGGAAGCGAATGTTCTTGCGTAGATCGTATTTGTCGGCGGTGCGCTGGAAATAACCGAGCAGTACATTCTGCGTCGAATAGTGAAGTGGCCAGTCATGGTTCGGCTCGAACGAATACGAATAGAGATGGTTTTGCGTATCCACGCGGCAGCCGGGATAAGTGTTTTCGAACCATGTGCCGCCGACATCGGCGTTCTTCTCGATCACATCGAACGCGATGCCGGCCTGCTTCAGCCGAATGGCCGACAGAAGGCCCGACATGCCAGCGCCGATCACGACAACGCGCATATCCTTGCGCCGCTTGTCGAGTTTCTCGCCTTCCCAGTGCGGATGTTTCACATCCACGCCTTCCAGGCCGAGTTCTTCGCTCATGAACGGCGCATAGTGATTCGGAATATCGAAGCCGGCGATGAAATTCATCATCGCACGCACGGTGTCGCTCGACGGCTGCGGCGGCAGTTTCTGGCCGTGGACCAAATAGGTTTCGATTGCCTCTTTGGCGCGCGCACGGATCTTCGCCTGCACGTCTTCGGAATAGCCGCCGAGCCGTCCATCGGCGAAGAAGTCGTAAACCGGCCGGGGAAACTCGGTCAGGATGCTCGCGTCGCCGGTCAGGTGGACAAGCGACATCAGCAAAGTCGGCAGATGGGCTTGTGTCAGCCCTTCGTCGAGCATTTCTTCCCGCATGGTTTTCTTCTTTTTTGATGACGTTTCCCGTCAAATTTGAAACCCGCACGCTGCGAGCGTCAAGCAAGCGAGCCTCGTGCGCGACCTGTTTCCGCAGCGCCGCAAAGGGCTTCCATCGCATGGCCGACGGCGGGGTGCCAAAAACAAAGAAGGGCCGCCCTTGCGGACGACCCTTCCATTGTCAGTTTAGCGGTTCCCGTGAACCGCAACGCGGTCAGGCCGCGTGGACCTCCGAAATACGAACGATCCAGCTCGCGAGCCTCACGGGCCGCAGGTAATGACAATGAGACACTGGATCACCTCCTTTCGAAAAATTGTTGCAAACGGAATATAACGGGTCCCGGGCCGGTTGATAAGGGGGCGACTATGAGAAGTTTGATAGGTGGTCTGACGCTTGTATTTCTGGCGATCGCGTCCGCCACCGCGATGCCATCGGGCCCTTCGCCGGATAGTGGTTTGGCGGGTGTGTGGCGGATCGTCGGCGCCCAGGAAGCTCCTTGGGTGAAGCCGAAGAAGCTGACCAAAGCCGATGCGCCGCTGCTGGAATATGCCGTGGAGTTTGCCAATGGCGCGGTGAAAGGCCCGGCGCCACTGGGCTGCGCGCATGCGCTCTACGCCTATGAAAACGATCCAGCCTTCGGCGGCAAGTTGGATGCCGACAAGGACGGCGCGATGGCGAAGGCCGTGCATCTCACACGCGGCAGTTCTTCCTTCCGCGTGATCTGCGGGGCAGTGCCGCGCGATTATTACATGGACGACGACGCCGACATGGTGATGCAGGAGGGCGATGTGATCTACACCCTCCAGCGCCCCACCGGCACGGACCCGGAACAATACAATGCGGGCTTCAGCGGGCCGAGCATCGACTGCACAAAGGCAAAGTCGACGGGCGAGAAGCTGATCTGCATCGACGCGAGCCTCGCCAAGTCCGATCAGAAACTGGGCGCGGCCTGGCGCAAGCTCAAGCAGTCGATCTCGCCGGAAAGTTTCGCGAGCATTCAGGCCGCGCAGCGCGGCTGGGCTGCTTATGAAATGAAAATCTGCGGCGGCAACGGGCCAATGCCCGAATATGGCGGCGAAACGGACAAGATCACCGAATGCCTGAGCGAAGCTTTCGACGCCCGCGCCGACATGTTCGATGGATTGAAGACGGAAAAAACGGGCGCATTGATCATTGAGCCGCGCGCGCGTTTTCACACCCGCACCAATCCCGACACCGAAGAGGGCGACCTCTATCCGCTGATGAGCGGCGGTGCGCAGGCCGCGGCGTTCAACGCCTATATCGCCAAAACCCTGAAACTCGGCAAATGGCGCATGGACGATAAACGCTGTTTCGCTACGGCAACGATGTTTACGATATGAAGCTGCATGCGCATCGCGATTATTTCGTCGCGCGTTTCGACGCGCATGTCGTGTCGATCAATATCGGCATATCGGATTTCGTGGGCGGCCACGATGAGGAACGCGCTGTCACGCCGCTGGCATGGGATCTGGTGAAATCCAAATCGTTCGGCCTGAGCGATGTGTTCGAGGCGAAATCGGGTTGGGAAGCGTTCGTCACCGCTTATTGCAACAGGGATTTGTTGCGGCAAACCAAGGTCGACGGACTGACCGACGATCTTACGCCCGCGGATGTGAAGGCGGTGATTTCCAGCGACGCCAACTGGGTCTGGGATAAAGGCTTTGCGACGACGCTATTCTCCATCTCCATGGGCGGCGGCGGACCGGAGTCGGCTTACACCGTCAATATTCCGTACAAACTGCTCAAGCCTTATATGAAGCCCGACGCACCGGTCCTCTAGGCGCCGGAACACGGGCATTGCGAAAGCGTTTCACGGCATGAGCGATCCCACGACAATATCCACCTGCTGCGTTATCGCCGGCGGCGGACCCGCCGGGATGATGTGCGGCTATTTGCTGGGCCGCGCCGGCGTCGATGTGATTGTGCTGGAGAAGCACAAGGATTTCCTGCGCGATTTTCGCGGGGATACGGTTCATCCCTCAACCCTGGAGGCGATGTTCGAACTGGGGTTGCTGGAGGAATTCCTGCGGCGTCCGCATCAGGAGATTTCTTCACTGAACATCGAGATCGACGGGCGCAATTATACGCCCGCCGATTTCTCCCATTTGCCAACCCACTGCAAATTCGTCGCGCTGATGCCGCAATGGGATTTTCTGAATTTCCTGGCGGAGAAGGCCAAAGCGTTCCCCACATTTCGCCTCATCATGGAGGCTGAGGCCACCGATCTGCTGCGCGAGAACGGGCGTGTTGCCGGACTTCGTGTGAAGACGCCCGAAGACATGCGCGATATCCGTTCTGATCTCGTCATCGGCGCGGATGGACGTCATTCGACCGTGCGGGAGAAGGCTGCGTTGCCGCTGAAGGAATTGGGCACGCCGATAGATGTTTTGTGGATGCGCCTTCCGCGAAAAGACAGCGATCCCTACGATTTGCAGGCGCGTGCGGCAGCGGGATTGTTCTTCATCATGATCCCGCGCGGCGATTACTGGCAGTGCGCTTTCGTTATCCCCAAGGGCGGCTTTGACAGCATCAGGCAGGAGGGGATCGGGAAATTTCATGCACGTATCGCCGGGGTCGCGGGGTTTGCGGCGAATCGTGTCGACGCGATCGAAAGTTTCGACGATGTGAGTCTGCTGACCGTCACGGTGAACCGGTTGATCGAATGGGCGCGGCCGGGCCTGCTCTGCATCGGCGATGCGGCGCATGCGATGTCGCCAGTCGGCGGCATCGGCATCAATCTGGCAGTGCAGGACGCCATCGCCACGGCGAACATTCTGGGCGGCGTGCTGGGCGAACGCATGCCGGTTCTGGCCGATCTGAAAAAAGTGCAGAAGCGCCGCCAGTTTCCGACCTGGGCGACGCAGGCTGTGCAGGTCGCGGTGCAGGACAATATCGTCGCGCCGACTTTGGCGGCGGCGCATGACGTTGAGGCGCCGTTCTTCCTGAAGCTGCTCCAGGCCGTTCCGTATCTGCGGCGCTTTCCGGCCCGCGCCGTCGGCATGGGTGTGCGGCCGGAACACATTCGGTCGCCGAAGAAAGCCTGACTTCCAGCAAGCCTCTGACACACTTGCCTTTTCTGAGGCGGCAAAATCACTGTGACCGCACGCAACCCGAACCCCTTCGAATCGTTTACCATGCTATCGCGCGCTTATATTCGGCGCCGCGTCATGCGAGGGGATTTCCATGTCGCTCTTTTCCAGGTTTTCAACCGCAGCTTTGACATTGGGTGCGCTGCTATTCGCAAGCAGCGCGATGGCTTGCGACAATTGCGGCGGCGGATATCGAGAGGGCGGATATTACGGCGGCCAGCAAATCTATTCCTGCAACAACGGCCTTTACGATTGCCGTACCGAATCGAGCTTTTACCAGCCGCGTTGCGACGACGGTTGCTACGGTTATGGCTATGGCGGACGGGCCCGCGCCTATGTGCGCGGCTACCGTCACGGCTATCGCAATGGTTTCCATGACGGCTATGAGACGGCGTCAACCGGCGATGATGATCGCGGATTCTATGATGGCGATCGCCACTGGCACGATTGGGAACGCTGGCGCGACGGCGACGGGCATTGGCGCGATGGCTGGCATGACGGCGATGGGCATTGGCATGATCGCGAAGCCGATCGCCATGACGGCGATGGTCATGACAACCACGACGGCGATCATCACGACGATCATGACGGGCATGATCATCACGGCGATCACTGATTACATCTGCATAGCCCAGCCTTCGACAGCCATGGCGGCCTGACGCACAGCTTCGCTGAGCGTCGGGTGCGGATGCGAGGTGCGCGCGATGTCTTCCGACGCTGCGCCGAATTCGATGGCCAGCGCCGATTCCGCGATCATCTCTCCGGCATTCGCGCCCAATATGTGAACGCCGAGCACACGATCCGTCTTGGCATCGGCGATGACTTTCGCGAAGCCATCCGTCGCCGCGATGGTCTTGGCGCGTGCGTTTGCGGTGAAGGGGAATTTGCCGATCTTGATGGCGATACCGGCGGCTCTGGCTTCTTCCTCGGTCTTGCCGACAGAGGCGACTTCCGGCGCGGTGTAAACCACGGCGGGGATCGCATCGTAATTCACATGGCCGGATTTGCCCGCGATGTTTTCGATTGCCGCGACGGCTTCGTCTTCGGCTTTGTGCGCCAGCATCGCGCCTTCGCGCACGTCACCGATGGCCCAAATGCCCGGCACGTTGGTCTTGTAATGCGCATCGGTGACGACGCGGCCGCGCCCGTCCAGCTTCACGCCGACACTGATGAGGCCGAGGCTGTCCGTATAGGCTTTGCGGCCGATGGAAACGAGCACGATGTCGGTTTCGACTTTTGTCTGTGCGCCGCCGGCGGCGGGTTCCAGCGTGACGGAAAGACCGCCGGACGATTTCTCGACGCCGACGACCTTGGTGGAAAGCTGAAACTTGATGCCCTGCTTGGTCAGGATGCGTTGAAAGTTCTTGCCGATCTCGCCGTCTAAGCCCGGCGTGATGCGGTCGAGGAATTCCACGACGGTGACGTCGCTGCCCAGCCTGCGCCACACCGATCCCAGTTCCAGCCCGATATAACCGCCGCCGACAACCAGCAAACGCTTCGGCACCGATTTCAGCGCCAGCGCGCCGGTGGAGGACACGACCGTGTCTTCATCGACCGTCACGCCGGAAAGCGGCATCACGTCGGAACCGGTGGCGATGACGATATTCTTCGCCTCGATGGTCCGCACGCTTCCGTCTTTGAGCTTCACGTCGATCTTGCCGGGCGCCGCGATGCGCGCCTCGCCGACAATGGCTTCGGACTTGGCTTTCTTGAGCAGGAATTCGACGCCGCGCGTGAGTTCGCCGACGACCTTGGTCTTGTGCGCCATCATGCCCGGCAGATCGAGTTCGACGGTCGCCTTGATGCCGAGCTTGGGAAATTCCGTGGTCGCTTCGCTGAAGAGATGGCTGGCGTGGAGCAGTGCCTTGGACGGGATACAGCCGACGTTAAGACACGTGCCGCCGAAGGCGCCACGCTTGTCGATGCAGGCGCTGGTGAGCCCCAACTGTCCGGCGCGGATCGCGGCGTTATAACCGCCCGGTCCGCCACCGATGACGACGACGTCGAATTGATCAGCCATGATTTTAGATATCCAACAACAAACGCTGCGGGTCTTCGAGGGTTTCTTTCACTTTCACCAGGAACGTCACGGCCTCGCGGCCGTCGACGACACGGTGATCGTAGGACAGCGCCAGATACATCATCGGGCGGATCTCGACCTTGTTATCGACCGCGATGGGGCGCGGCTGAATCTTGTGCATGCCGAGGATGCCGGATTGTGGCGAGTTCAAAATCGGCGTCGACATCAGCGACCCGAACACGCCGCCATTGGTGATCGAGAATGTGCCGCCCTGCAGCTCGTCCAGCTTCAACTTGCCGTCACGGGCGCGCGTGCCGTAATCGGTGATCGCCGCTTCGATGCCGGCGAGCGACAGGCGGTCGGCATCGCGCACCACCGGCACAACGAGGCCCTTCTCGGTCGAAACCGCGATGCCCATGTCGTAATAATTTTTATAGACGATGTCGTCGCCTTCGATTTCGGCGTTGACGTTGGGCAGATCTTTCAGCGCCGCGATACAGGCCTTCACGAAGAAGCCCATGAAGCCGAGGCGCACGCCGTGCTTCTTCTCGAAATTGTCCTTGTATTCGGACCTGAGCCGCATGACATGGCTCATATCCACCTCGTTGAAGGTGGTGAGCTGGGCAGCGGTGTTCTGCGATTCCTTCAGGCGCAGCGCGATGGTCTTGCGCAGGCGCGTCATCGTCACGCGCTCTTCGCGGTCGGCGCGCGGACGTGGCCCGGAATGCACCGGCGTCGCGGCGGGCGCAGGGCGTTGCGCCGAACGCGCTTCCAGCGCCGAAA
>DATCFN010000236.1:0-2848 GCA_036509475.1 Rhizomicrobium sp.
CATCATCATCGCGGTGCCGCCACTCTTGTCCGTCTTGTGCAGCATGAGCATGCCGCAGACGGGCGAAGCCGCGCCGGTCAGTGTCACCGCCGTTGCGCCGCCATTGTGGACGGTGAAATAGCCCCCCGCCGGGATGTTGCCGGGCAGTGCGCGGAACCATCCATCCGTCACCGTGATATCGGCAGCGTAAGCGGGTGCGCAGATCAGCGCGGCGGCGAGTGCGATTTCAGGCAGATGCTTTCTCACGTTCTTCCCTTTCCTCATTGAGGCGCAAGTTCACCAGCACGATAATCATCGCCGCGAAACTTGTCAGCGTTCCCGGCAGCCAGATGATGAGCCCGCCATAATGCATGTCGCTGAGTGCGGAAAAATCCAGCGCGCGGCCGCAAATCTTGTAGACTGGATAATAGTCGGTCATCGACAGCGACAGGATCGCGCCCAGCACCATCTGCGGCAGTTCGATCAAGAGGATCATCAGTCCACGGATCAATGGCGACAACCGCGCGGGCGGCTTGGGGCGCGGATCGAGGACGAGGCTCCAGAACATGACGCCGTTGAGCGCCATGGTCCAGTTCATCACATCGTAAAGATCGCGGTTGAGCATGACGATGGTGTGGATCGACGGGATCAGCCAGAAATACAGTAGGCCGACGAATAGCACCGGCGCGACGGCGGGATGCTGGAGGAAATCCATCGCGCGGCACACCGGCCTGGCGTCGATCACGGGCTTGAGGAAATCCGGCATGCCTGCGCGGATCACCGGCCCGCTCACACCCAGCGCGATCAGAAACGCGCCCGCGTGATGCAGCACGAAATGCGCCCAGCGATGCACGAAGAACATGTGCTGCGCGTAATAATCAATATGGGTTTGCAGCACGATATAGAGCGACGCCACGCCCGCGACGAAACAGATGCTGCGCCAGAGAGGCGGATGCTCCGCTTTCGGCAGCGCGCGCAGCCCCGCGAAGAACCACGCCAAGGTCAGCGTCGTTGCCAGAAACTCGACCCAGGAAAACTCCCACGGCATCCAGAACGGCAGGTCGGCGGGAAAATATTTGCACAGGACGTACAGAATCGCGCCGAGCGCCAGCAGCGCGGCATAGCCCAGCCAGCCGCTCAGCGGCGTCGGGTTTGCGCGGGTGGCAGCGGGCATCGTCATCGCCGGAACATGGCGAGCCCCGCCCACCCCATCCAGAGGCGTTTGGTCACATCTTCTTTTGACGTAAAAAGTTCGTCATGGCCGCCCCCGTGGCGGCCATCCATTTTCCAGAGGCCGATGCCTGCGTTAATGGATGGCTGGGATAAACCCGGCCATGACGGTTTTGGGAAAATTGAGCGAAACCCGATGCGCCGCTTCATCATTCTGCTTTGCCTCCTCACCCTCGCCGCCTGTGGACGTGGCGAACAACGTCCCGGCGTCACGGATATTTCTGGCGTCATGCCCGATCTGCAATTCGCGATGACACGCGCCAATGACGGCGCGGCGGTGACGGCGCAAAACTATCGCGGCAAGGTTGTCGTGCTCTATTTCGGTTATACGAATTGCCCGGACCAGTGCCCGACGACGCTGTCCAACCTCGCGAACGTCCTGAAGAATCTCGGCGCGAAGGCGAACGATGTCCGCGTGCTGTTCGTCAGCGTGGATCCGGCGCGCGACACGCTGCAGATCCTGAAATCCTATGTGGCCGCCTTCGCGCCGCAGATCGACGGCTTGCGCGGAACAGACAACGCCGTCGCGATCCTCGCGCGCCGCTATCGCGTCCTCTACAGCGTGACGCAGACCGGCCACGGCGAAGACGTGATGCATTCGGACTCGACATTCCTGTTCGACGCAAAAGGCCGCGCGCGCGAAGTGATGACGGATACGAGTGACACGAAGGCGGTGGCGACGGATTTGGAAAAGTTGCTCGGCACCAGATCGTGAGAAATTTCCTCCCCCGTTTTACGGGGGAGGTGCCGAACGCAGTGAGGCGGAGGGCGGACGGCAGCGGTGCCGATCTTGCTTCGCTCCACACACCCCTTCCGTCAGGCGCTTCGCGCCTGCCACCTTCCCCGTAAAACGGGGAAGGAAAATTAAATATGCAGCGCTTTGCCATCCGCGGCGAGCACCGCTTCGTGCATCATTTCGCTCAAGGTCGGATGCGGGAAGATGGTGTGGGCGAGTTCAACATCCGTGAGTTCGCCGGTTTTGGCGACGACATAACCCTGAATAAGTTCCGTCACTTCCGCGCCGATCATATGCGCGCCGAGCAACTCGCCCGTCTCCGCATCGAACACAGTTTTGACGAAACCTTCCGCGTCGCCCAGCGCAATCGCCTTTCCGTTGCCGATGAAGGGGAAGCGCCCGACCTTGATCTTGCGCCCACTCGCTTTGGCTTTGGCTTCGGTCATGCCCACGCTCGCGACTTGCGGCCAGCAATAGGTGCAGCCCGGCACGTTCGCGGTGTTGAGCGGATGCACGCCTTTTACGCCCGCGACGCGCTCCGCCACGATCACGCCTTCATGCATGCCCTTATGCGCCAGCCATGGCGGGCCGACGAGATCGCCGATGGCCCAAATGCCCGGCACGCCCGTCGCGCCCCATTGATCGATAACGACATGCGTCTTGTCGATCTCGATGCCGGCGGCCTCGTAGCCGTTATTCTCGACATTGCCGACGATGCCGACGGCGAGGATCACGCGATCCACCGTCAGCGTTTCGGTCTTGCCGTCCTTGCCCTTCAACGTCGCGGTGACGTTGTCCGCGCCCTTCTGCAATTTCTCGACGGTCGTGGCGACTTTCAGTTTCATGCCCTGCTTCGCGAAGGCCTTGGCGGCGAAGGCGGAGACTTCTTCGTCTTCCACCGGC
>DATCFN010000237.1:0-4510 GCA_036509475.1 Rhizomicrobium sp.
TTTTGAAACGTGGCGCTCTTCGCCATGGCCTCGCGGAATTTCGCCGCCTTGATGCGCTGTCCACTTGCCGAAACCTGCATGTAAGTATGATGGGGAGAGCGGTCGTTTCCCAGAATGACGGCCAGCCCGGTCACACCTTCAATGCCGACGATGCCGACTTCCGCCTGCGTCTGCGGGCTGCCATTCGCAACGATCGACACCATCCCGCCTTCCGGGAAATAGATTTGCTTGATGGATACATCGGGTTGTTCCAATTCCATCCGCAGTTCGAGCGCGACATGCGTGAGATCCGGCTTCAACAAAGCGAAGTCGCTGACGGATAACGATGCCAGAAGCTGGTTTGCGGAACGAATGGGGGAAACTTTGGGGGACATAGCTCTAGCCGCATTGGGGCAAGAGCGCTTTTGGCCACCGCTTCTAAGCGGCGTCTCCCGGCCGTCCGCGCCCTGATCGTGCTGCGAACGATGCGCGGGGTGTAGGCTTATGCAGCGGCAATAGATAGCAGGAACTTGCCGCGCAATGTTCCCTCTCCCAATGGGAGAGGGACACGCGTTGCAACCTAGTATCTGTAGTGATCCGGTTTGAACGGGCCGGTCTTTGGGATGGTGATGTAGTCGGACTGTTTGGTTGTCAGCTCGGTCAGATGCACGCCGATCTTGTTCAGATGCAGGCGGGCGACTTTTTCGTCCAGCGTCTTGGGCAGCGTGTAGACTTTCTTCTGGTATTTGCCGTTCGCGTTGAACAGTTCCATCTGCGCCAAGGTCTGGTTGGTGAAGCTCGCCGACATCACGAAGGACGGATGGCCCATCGCGTTGCCGAGATTCACCAGACGGCCTTCCGACAACAGGATGATGCGGTGCTTGTCGGGGAAGGTGATCTCGTCGACCTGCGGCTTGATGTTGTTCCACGCAAGGTTCTTCAGCGCGCCGACCTGAATTTCGGAATCGAAGTGGCCGATGTTGCAGACGATGGCGCGGTCTTTCATCGCGCGCATGTGGTCGAGCGTAATGACATCCACATTGCCCGTCGCGGTGACGAAGATGTCGGCGCGGGGCGCGGCTTCGTCCATGGTCACGACTTCATAACCTTCCATCGCGGCCTGCAGCGCGCAGATCGGATCGATTTCGCTGACCATGACGCGGCAACCGGCCTGGCGCAGCGAGGCGGCGGACCCTTTGCCGACATCGCCGAAGCCCGCGACCATCGCGACCTTGCCGGCCATCATCACGTCGGTGCCGCGACGGATGCCGTCCACCAGTGACTCGCGGCAGCCATAGAGGTTGTCGAACTTCGACTTGGTGACGCTGTCGTTCACGTTGATGGCGGGGAAGAGCAGCTTGCCGTCCTTCTCCATCAGATAGAGGCGGTGAACGCCGGTGGTGGTTTCTTCCGACACGCCCTTGATGTTCGCGGCAACTTCCGCGAACCAGCCCTTTGGCTTTTCTTTCAGCAGGCGCTTGATGAGCGCGTAGAAGACTTCTTCTTCCTCGTTCTCCGGCTTGTCGAGGAAGGCGGTGTCGCCTTTCTCGGCGCGCAATCCGTGATGCACCAGCATCGTGGCGTCGCCGCCATCGTCGAGGATCATGTTCGGATAGCCGCCGCCATGCCAATCGAACAGGCGCGCGGTGTAATCCCAATAGTCCTTCAGGCTCTCGCCCTTGATCGCGAAGACCGGCGTGCCGCCCGCGGCAATGGCGGCGGCGGCGTGGTCCTGCGTCGAATAGATGTTGCATGACACCCAGCGCACATCGGCGCCGAGTTCTTTCAGCGTTTCGATCAGTACCGCAGTCTGGATCGTCATGTGCAGCGAGCCGGCGATGCGTGCGCCTTTCAGCGGCTTGGACGTGCCGAACTCTTCGCGCGTGGCCATCAGGCCCGGCATCTCGGTTTCAGCGATGGAAATTTCCTTGCGGCCGAAATCGGCGAGCTTGATGTCGGCAACAACGTAGTCGTGCGTCACGGGCGAAGTCCTTCTGATTGGCGCGCGCGGTATAGCAGTGGGCCGCCCTAGCCGCAAGTAAGACATAAAGAAATCTGCATATCCTTATCTGATCTGGGAGGTCGTGGCTAACCGCCTAGCACCAATAGGTTTTTAAGGTCCGTCGACCTTGTAGCCCGCCGTGCGCAGAAGCGCGGGGACGCCTTTGGGACCGGCGAGGTGTCCCGCGCCGACGGTGATGAAATAGATGTGTTTCTCGCCCAGCATCTTGCCGATCTGGCCCACCCAGTTGCGATTGCGGTCTTCGAAGAACGCCTTTTCCACTTCGGGATGGCCTTTCACATCTTCCTTCGTCAGCGCCGCCAGTTTCGCGACATCGCCGGATGCCCAGGCGTCGATCAATTCGCCGATCTCGCCCCGATCGTGGAGAATTTCCTTCAGCGAAACATCGAATTCGTCGATTTCCAGTTTCTGATTGGCCGGCATCAACAGGCGAAACTGCTGCTCCGGCGTTTCGAAGGCGCGAAACGTTTTTCCGCCATGCGCCAGCGCTTCCGCATAGACATTGCGATCGACACCGGATTCGGCCGACAGCCCGCGGCTCCCCATATAGCCGACCTCGAGAACCAGTGACGCCAGCCATGGCCGCTTGTTCACCAGTGCTGCCGGCGGCACATGCGTAAGGGCCAGCGTGGCCGCATAATCTTTGCGCGCTTCGTTATCCAGCAACGACGGCAATGCCACCGATGGCGGCAGGAAGCCATTGTCGCGCACGAAATTCTCAGTCTCCGTCTTGGTGGAATCATCCATCGGGATTTCAAAGACGAAGACGTCCGACGCATCCATCGCGGCGTCCACCTGCGGCGTGTGCCAGGTCATGTTCGGCGGCAGAATATGGATCGAACCGAACAGATAAGCGGTGCCCTTTGGGCCGTGCACCGTCCACAAGGCCGGATGTGCGGCGATCTTGCCGAGCATGGGCGGCGCTGCGGCGCAAACCGGCGACGTCAGCACCAAAGTTGCTGCCCATGCCGCCACCACGATTTTGGAAATTTTCAACACGACGGACTCCGCTGGTCAGTCTTCGCCGAACTTCGCTTCGATGAGCGCCAGGATGGCCGTCATGGCTTCGCTGGCATCGGCACCTTCCGCCGAGATTTCGATCTGCGAACCGATGGCCGCGGCCATCATCATCAGGCCCATGATCGAACGGCCATCAACCGTCTGGCCGTCCTTGCTCACCGTGATATGCGACTGGAAGCGCGCCGCCACTTCGACCAGTTTGGCGGACGCGCGCGCATGCAATCCGCGCTTGTTGCGAATGGTCGCCATGGCGACAAGCCGCTGAGGTTCCTCCATCCGCGTCAGGCCCCGCCGGCCAGATCGGCCGAACCGGCGCGCATATATTTGCGGCCCGCCTCGATGGATTCCTTCACCGCCTTGTCGAGCGGCATTTTGCTGCGGATGTCGACGAGCTTGATGAGGCTGGGCAGGTTCGCGCCCGCCAGAACTTCGATCTTGCCACGCTCCAAAAGCGTCAGCGCCAGATTGCAGGGCGTGCCGCCATACATGTCCGTCGCGATGACGACACCGCTGCCCATATCGACGGCTTTGGCGGCGGCGGCGATTTCGCGCTGACGCCGTTCGATGTCGTCTTCCGGTCCGATGCAGACGGCGCGCAGATGCGTTTGCGGACCCACCATATGCTCCATCGCGGAAATGATTTCCTGGGCGAGGCGGCCGTGGGTGACGATGACAATACCGATCATGAAGCGCCACAACTTTCAAAAAACGCGGCGAACGATAGCAATACCGCGCGCGGATGGAAGCCCTATCTAGGTATTGTGATGGTCACGGAAAAGTGCCTTGGTGAACGCCGCAGCGGCAAGGCAGACTTTCGCCGGCGCGGACGCTTCAAACGCGGAGAGCCAGATCAGCGGCGGCTGCGCCGATTGCGGCAAAGCGAGTTCTTCCGGCGCGGCGTAAAATTCCGTCTGCGGCAAACGCGGCACGTTTCCAGCTTCGATCAGTTCGACCGCCAGAACGATGCGCGCCTGCGCGGCGAAGGGCAGGGCGACGATCCCGACGCCGCGTGCTTCGATCAGGCCCGCGAGCGAAGCTGGCGCGCGTGCCATCAAGATGCCGTCCGTCACAAACAAATCCACCCTGTCGTCGGCAACCAACTGTGCGCCGCGTTCGATCAGGCGCAAGGCCAGATCGGATTTCCCCGCGCCGCTTTCACCCAGCAGCAGGATGCCCGCATTCCGCGGCGCACCGAACGCCGCAGCGGCGCCGCCGAGCACGACACAGGACGCGTGAATGTTGATCGCGATCATGGCGCCTTTGCCAGCGGAAGTTCGACAATGAAGCGCGCGCCATGTGGCTCGCGATTTTCCGCGTGGATGCGGCCACCGACACCGGTTGCGATTTGCCGCGCGATGGAAAGGCCCAGGCCCGAATTCTTGCCGAAGCCATGCTCGCTTGGCCGCTCCGTATAGAAGCGGTCGAACACCGATTCCAGATTCTCCGGCGGTATGCCTGGACCGTCATCGTCCACCGTGACGATCGCGC
>DATCFN010000238.1:0-2027 GCA_036509475.1 Rhizomicrobium sp.
TTCTCGACCGCTGGTTCGAAAGCGATCCTATCAAGGCGGCGTTCGGGTTCGACGCGGTGGTGGGAAATTTCGCGTCACCCTCCGCGCCCGGCTCCGCCTATGTGCTGGTGCATCATCTGTTCGGCGAAGTGAACGGCAAGAAGGGCGCGTGGGGCCACGCCATCGGCGGCATGGGCGCGATCACGCAGACCATGAAACGCGTCTGCGAGGAGCAGGGTGTCGAAATCCGCACCGATGCGCCGGTGAGCCGCGTGATCGTGCGCAAGGGCCGCGCCGTCGGCGTCGTTACCGAAAGTGGCGAGGAATTCTTCGGCGACAGGATCGTGTCCAACGTCAATCCGAAACTGCTGTTCGGAAAATTGCTGGGGCAGGGCGATCTCGATCCCGCTTTCGCCAAGCGCATGGAGAATTACGTCTGCGGTTCGGGGACCTTCCGTCTCAATGTCGCGCTCTCCGAACTGCCGCGTTTTTGCGGCACCGCGGAGAACGGCGATCATCTGGGCAGCGGCGTCGTCATCGCGCCGTCGCTCGATTACATGGAGCGCGCCTATGACGACGCGGTCGCGTTCGGCTGGTCGAAGAAACCGATTGTCGAAGTGCTGATCCCCAGCGTGCTGGACGATACGCTGGCGCCGCCGGGCAAACATGTCGCGACGCTGTTCTGCCAGCAATTCGCGCCGGTCCTACCAGACGGCAGAAGCTGGGACGACGCCAAGGACGAAGTCGTCAATCACATCTTCGACACGGTCAACGCCTACGCGCCGAATTTCCGCGCGAGCATCCTGGGATATATGGCGCTGTCGCCGCTCGATCTCGAACGCACCTTCGCGCTGGTCGGCGGCGACATCATGCATGGCCGTATGTCGCTGGATCAGTTGTGGAGTGCGCGGCCGGTGCTCGGCGCGGGCGCCTATCGCACGCCCATCGGCGGACTTTATATGTGTGGCGCCGGCACGCATCCCGGCGGCGGTGTGACGGGCGCACCCGGTCACAACGCCGCGCATGAGATACTCTACGACCGCTCGTTTATTGGGCGGTTGGTAGGGTGAGTTGTTCACCTCCCCCTTGTGGGGAGGTCGGCGAACGAAGTGAGCCGGGTGGGGGACGGTGTGTCCGTTTGGAGCGGCCCCCCACCCGAAATGCTGCGCATTTCGACCTCCCCACAAGGGGGAGGTGGACTCTGCGAACTTACAGCCCGCCCAGAAAATCCCGCTTGCCGATTTCCACGCCGTTGTGGCGCAGGATGTCGTAGGCGGTGACGATGTGGAAATAGAAGTTCGGCAGCGAGAAGTTCACAAGAAACTGCTGGCCTTTGAACGGCATCTCCTGACCGCCGACTTTCAATACGATGTCGCGTGTTTCCGAGCCGTCAATCTGCTCCGGTTTGATCGTGGCGGCGAAGTCGAGCGCCTTCTGCAAACGCGCCTGCAAATCGGCGAAGGTGGTTTCCTTGTCTTCCCAGCTCGGCGGCTCGCTGCCGGTAAGACGCGACAACCCGCCCTTCACCTGATCGGTCGCGATCTGGATCTGGCGCGACAGCGGCGCCATGTCGGGATAGAGCCGCGCATTCACGAACACGGACGGATCGATCTTCTTCGCTTCGCAATGCGCTTCGGCTTTTTTCAAAACAGCGGCGAGGCTTTTCAGCATCTGCGTATAGGCGGGCACGGAGGCCTGATACATGGAAAATGACATGGAATTCTCCCTGAGTTATTGGACGGCGCGCTTCTAACATGGCCGCCGCGCGGGCCGGAAACCCTTTGTCGAAAGGGCTTTTTCGATCCGCATTGGGGCCCTTTAATGCGCCCCGCCGCCGATGAGGGCGACGCCGGCGACGATCAGCACCACGGCCACGCCTTTCTGGATCAGGCTGCTTTTGGACAAATCCTCGCGGCCGAATTTGGGAAAGAACAGCGACAGCAAAACGCCGAACACGAAGACGAAGAACGATGTCGTGCCGCCGATGGCCTGTACCAGACTGACCGGCCCCAACAGCGACGCATAACGCGCCGCCAGTCCGCCGCCCA
>DATCFN010000239.1:0-3199 GCA_036509475.1 Rhizomicrobium sp.
CGTTCGACAACTTCGGGATGCGCCTCGGCGTCGATATCTTTCTGATAAGACTTGGGATCTTCGCGCTTCCACGCGCTACTGGTTGGCGTGGTCGAATAGATGCCGGCCGAATGTTTCGTCACATACCAGCCATTCGCGGTACAGAGGCCGAACTTGCCCGGCGCGGCGCGCAACTTCTCCATCATCGTGACGATGGAGTGCATGACATAGTTGTTTCCCGCGCCGCCAAAGTAAGGAAGGCCACCGGTGATGGTGAGGCCGCGTTTGTCGTCCGTCGCGAGCCCCAACTCCTGACATCCCAACTCCACCGCGCTGGGAAAACAGGAATAGAGATCGATGAACGCCATGTCCGCGATGCTCTTGCCCGCCATCGCGAAGGCGTGCTTGCCAACGGCGCGGATCGCGGGCGACGAATGAAAGCTCACCCGCTCGCTGACATTCCAGATGTCGCTCGCGTCGCCGCAGCCATGCAGGAACACCCATTTGGATTCCGGGATGCCGAGTTCGCGCGCCTTGCCCACGCTCGTCATCACCACGGCGGCGGCCATGTCCACTTCGATCACGGCGTTGAGATATTTGGTGTAGGGGAAGCCGACGAAACGGTTCTTTTCCGTTGGCGTGGAGATTTCCTCTGGCGAACGATAGGTTGGAAACCACGAATAGGGATTTTCCGACGCCACTTTCGTGAAGGGCGAGAAGAATTCACCCAGCCATTTCAGATGTTGGGCAGGTGTGCGCTTCTTCACGCCGCGAATGCCGTTCTCGAACAGCGGATAGGCGTTCACCGGAAAGTTCAACCCATACTTCAATTCATACGGCGTTGTGCCGGAGCGCATATCGCCGATCTCTTCCGGATCGCTGCCGGGATCGGCATCGGCGCTCCAGTCGAGACGAACGCCCTGCTTCATCGCGGTGAGCAGCGTCGCAATATATTCCGCGCCCGCCAGCAACGCGACATCGCACGCACCGTTCGCGATTTCTTCCGCCGTGCGGTTGACGAGCCATTGCGGCGTGTTGCCGCCGACCGCGGTGTAGAAGGCGCGCTTCGGATTGGCGCCAAGATGTTTCGCCAGCGATGCGGGCGGATTGCGAAACATGCGCTTGGGCAAGCGGCCCTGCTCTCCTGGCGAATCCGCCGTGAAGCGCACGACCGCGATGATATCGAGCGCGGCTGCTAGCTTGCCGCCCGCGCCAGTATCGTCCATCGCCAACTTTGAGACCTTCGCCAGCATGTCGATGGGCGAAAGACTTTCGGCGACTTTTCCCTCGCGCGCCGTGCGCTGCGTGAACTGGCCTGCGCCAACGAGAATGGGGGTGTGGGGATCGATCTGGGTGCTCATGACGATAGTTTGATCCAATCGTAGATGTTTCGGTTGTTCCAGATGTAAGCTATCGTAGCGCGGTCATTTGCGAAGGGGGAATAGCGCAATGAAGTCCGTCAAACTTGCCGTTGCGGTATGTTGCATTTCTATGATCGGCGCTGCCGCGCACGCCGCGGGAGAACCTCCCGCACTTACGCCATTCTATCAGTTTGCCGACGCGATGAATGCCGGCGACACCAACAAGGCGGCTGCTTTGTTCGTGCCGTCTGCACCGATCATCGATGAGTTCAGCCCTTATGCGTGGAAATCGTTTGGCGATTGGAACCATGACTTCTCCGCCTTCTTCAAAGCAGGCGGGGGTTCCGATTTCCACATGACCGTTTCCGCGCCAAGCTTCAAGAACGTCGATGCCACGCACGGCTACGGCGTGCTGCCGACCACCCTGACCTACAAGATCAAGGGCAAAGCGGTGACCGAAAAGGGCCTGTTCACCGTCTCGACAGCCAAGGCCATGGACGGCTGGCATATCACCGGGTGGGCGTGGTCCACGCTCTGAGCGTCAGCGGCGCTTGAAATAGATTTCAAGTCGCGCCAGCGCGTCTTCGATCACGCTGCGCTTTTTGCAGAAGGCGAAGCGGACGAGGTGGTCCGGTTTGCCGCCGCTGAAAAAGAATGAGAGCGGGATCAACGCCACGCCCGCTTCCGCCACTAACCGCTCGCAAAATGCCAGATCCGGTTCGTTGGTAAGGCCGGAAATATCCGCGGTGAGGAAGTAGCTGCCTTCGCAGGGCAGCGTCTTGAAACCGAGCTTCGTCAGCCCCGCCGCCAACACGTCGCGATTGCCTTGCAGCGTCCTGGTCAGGTTCAGCGTGAAATCCATTTCGTGTTCGAGCCCGTGCGCGATGCCGAGTTGCAACGCGGGCGACGTGGTGAAGGTGAGGAACTGGTGCGCCTTGGCGATGGGATCGATCAGCTTGGCATCGCCCGTCACCCAGCCGATCTTCCAGCCGGTGAGCGAGAACATCTTGCCCGCCGAGCCCACGCGCACCACGCGCTCGCGCATGCCGGGCAACGTCATCAGCGGAATCTGCTCGCGGCCGTCGAAGATCAGATGCTCATAGACTTCGTCGGCCACGACGACGGCGTTGGACTTGGCGATGACTCGCGCCACGCCTTCCAGTTCCTCGCGCGTGAAGGCGCGGCCGATGGGATTGAGCGGCGAGTTCAACATCACCACGCGCGTGTCCGGCGTTATCACGGCTGCGAGCGCATCGGCATCCAGTCTCCATGCCGGCGGCGAGAGCTTCACGCTTTTCACCTTCGCGCCGACGGCTTCGGCAATCGGGCCATAGGAATCATAAGCCGGTTCGATCAGCACCACTTCGCCGCCCGGCCCCGCCAATCCCATGATCGCGGCGGTGAGCGCTTCGGTGCCGCCGCTCGTCACAAGAACATCCGTCTCGGCGTTGAAATCCAGATCGTAGAAACGCTTTGCATGTTTCGCGATGGCAGTTCGCAGCGGCATCAGCCCGCGCGTCGGCGGATATTGGTTCGGCCCGTCGAGCAGCGCATTTGACGCGACCTGCCTTGTCGACAGCGGCCCGTCTTCATCGGGGAAGCCCTGCCCCAGATTGACGGCATTGTGCTTCACCGCCAGCGCGGACATGTGGGTGAAAATCGTCGTCGGCAGCGACGCGAAAACCGGATTGAAGCGCAGATCGGACATGGCGCACCTTGGCAAGTGGAACGCGCCAATGGCAACTGCTTTCCTTACGTCAGGGCCGTGCGTGCCGCGGTTGATAGAGGCCGATTTTCCCTCCGCCCGGAAGCCGAATATGCGTCAAACGGCCCCAACCTTGTTGCGTGACCGGTTCGAA
>DATCFN010000240.1:0-3503 GCA_036509475.1 Rhizomicrobium sp.
TGCTCGCCGCCCGACAGCGTCGGGGGCACGGCGTTCAGCCGGTCACCAAGGCCGACCCATCCCAGCAATTCTTCCACGTCGCGGGCGTAGTCGTCCGGCTTGCCGCCCGCGAGACGGAGCGGCAGGGCGACATTGTCGAAAGCCGACAGGTGCTGCAGCAGGCGAAAGTCCTGAAACACCACGCCGATGCGGCGACGCAAGGCCGGAAAGGCCGCGCGCCGCGTCGTGGCCAGATCGTTGCCGAAGAGGGTTATGAGGCCGCGCGAAGGCTTTTCCGCCAGGAACATGAGCTTCAGAAGCGTCGATTTGCCCGCGCCGGACGGGCCGGTCAGGAAGGTGAAGGAGCCGGGCTCAAGCTGAAACGTGACGTCCCGCAGCACCTCCGGCCCCGGTCCGTAACGCATCCCGACATTTTCGAAGCGGATCATTCCGGGGACCATAAAGGCGAGATTTCCGGCTGACCATCGCTTGCCGCGGCTGCGGCGTTAAGCCTATTTTTTCGTTGAACCGGTTATAAGCGCGCATGATTCTGACCTGCCCCGAATGCGCGACGCGCTACGAGATCGACTCGGCAAACTTCCCCGCCGCGGGCCGCAAGGTGCGCTGCAAGAAGTGCAGCCATGTCTGGTTTCAGCCGGGCGAGCAGGGGGTGGCCGCGCCGGAGCCCGTTATAGAGCCGCCGCAGCCGGAGATTTCCGAGCCTGTCCACGTGCCAGAACCGGAGCCGGAGGTAGAATCCGAACCGGAGCCCGTGCGGGCGTGGCGTGGGACAGTCGCGGAATCGGAATCCTTCGAAAGCGAACCCGTCGCGGCGGCGCGTGCCCCGCGTCCGCGCAAAAGCGCGCTGGGCAGCATCGCCGTTTTCTTTGGGTGGATTGCACTGGTCGGCGTCATTCTGGTGATCGGCTGGTCCGCTATGACCTATCACCAGGAGGTCGCGACCGTTTGGCCCCAATCCTCGTCGCTGTTCAAGCGCATGGGCATGAGCGTGAACACGCGCGGCATCGAATTCATTGACGTCAATCACGCAAGCCAAACCGAGGATGGCCAGCCGGTGCTGCTGATCAGCGGCAAGCTCAAGAATGTTGGAACGCGGGTGCTGAAAATTCCGCCGATCCGCGTCACGCTGGTCGACAGTGCCGCGCATCCGATCCACGGCTGGAATTTCGCGCCGGGCGCGCGTCAGTTGACGCCGGGCCAGACGGTGCCGTTTCGCGTGCGGCTTTCCAATCCGCCGGCCGGCGCGCGTCGCGTCGATGTGCGGTTCGCGGGCGCCGCGGAGTGAGCGGTAGGCGCCTTAACATTCTTCATTCCGAAACAGACATCCAGGCGCGCGTCGAAGTTGTGGCGCGGGATATTGCGCAAGCGCCGCTGAAGCCGGACATGGCGGTGGCGATCCTGTCCGGCGCGTTCGTTTTCGCCGCCGACCTGATGCGCGCTCTGGCGCGGGAAGGCCTGTCTCTGCCGCTCGAATTTCTCTGGCTGCGGTCCTATGCGGATAAGCGCGAAGGCGGCGCGATTGCGGTCCTGGTCGGTCCCACCGAAAAAATTCACGGCCGCACAGTGCTCCTGATCGACGGTGTGCTGGACGGCGGTCACACGATCGAGAAGGCACACACGCTTTTGCGCGAAGCCGAAGCTGCGGCGATCGTCACGGCAGTCGCGGTGGACAAAGCGCGCGCTGGCGCGGTGGCGAAGGCCGATCACGCACTGTTTCGCGGCACGCAGGGTTTCATCGTGGGCTATGGCATGGACGATGCGGGGCGGGATCGCGGGCTGCCCTATATCGCGCGCGTGGACTAAAACTCTTTCAGCAGCCGGTCGAGATAGTCCAATTCTTCTTTCGGGCGGCCGCGTTCGCCGGCGCGCTTGCGCAGTTCTTCCAGAATATCGCGGGCCCGCTGCAGCGAATCCTTGTCCGGGATTTTAACGCCGCTGCCGGCAATGCCGCCGCGCGCGCCCTGTTCGCGGCCCAGCGGATCTTCATTTCCGGCTTTGCCGTTCTGACCGTTCTGTCCGGATTGTTCCAGCAGCGTTTTGGCGAGTGCGCCCGCGCCCTTGCGCATGGCCTCGAGCGCGTCTTGCTCGGACTGTCGCGCGCCGTCGAAAGACTTGGAACCGAGCTGGCCCTGCGCGTCGCCCATGGACTTGCCGGCATCGCCCAGTGCTTTCGCGGAAGGCCCACCTTTTTTGCCGAGCGTGCCGAGCAGCTTGTTCAGATCGTCGCGCAGCTTGCCCTGTTGTTGGGCCAGTCCGGCCGCGCCACCGTCTTTTGGATCGCCCGCGTCCTGGCCCTGACGATAGGTCTTGTCCATAAGATTGCGCTGGCGGCCCATCAGGTCGGAGAGCCCCTGAATAGCATCGCTCGTCGCTTTGTCGCCCTGACCGCCGCCACCGCTGCCCTGCGACATCTGCATGTTTTCCAGCAGGTTCTGCAGCATGGCCAGCATCTGCGCCGCGGCCTCGCGCGAGCCGCTCTGTGCAAGCTGCTGGATCATCTTCAACAGCTTGTCGATGTCGTCCTGCGTGATGACCTGTGCGTTTTGCGATGTCTGCGCGTTCGGTGCCTGCGCATTTTTCGCCATGGCTTCGAGATAGCGCTGCATCGCTTCCTGATAGCGCTGCATCAGCGCGTCGATGACTTCCTGCGACGCGCCCTGCGCCAGCGCCTGTGTCAGCAGTTGCTGGATCGCGCGAAGCTGTTCCGCCGCCGAGGCCGCGCCGTTTCCGTCCAGCGCCATGGCTGTCTGCCACAGCATGTCCTGTACGCGCACGATGTCGGACGCGTCATGCGTGTTTTCCAACGCCCAATAGATGCCGCGCAGGATCAGATAGAGCCGCTGGCCTTCATCGGGATAGAACTGCTCCGGTGCGAGCGTCAGTGCGTTGATCGTCGCCGCTGCGACAGGGCGGGCGTGCGGCGCATCGACGGAAAGATTCTGCCGTTGCTCGACGAGTGCACGCGCCAGCGGATCGGTGAAGACGCGCGCGGGCAATGTGAATTTCATCGGTTTGCTGATGGCGATTTGGCCCGCGCCGTCTTTGGCTTCCAGCGTGATTTCGACGGGAAGCCCGGCGAAGGGATTCTCCGTCAGGTCGCGATAGGCGGTCTGCGTCACGGTTTTGGCGGACGCATCCAGCGGCAGATCGATGGCGAGAACGCCTTTGCTTTTGGCGCGCAGCGGCCGGATCAGCGCGCGCACCGAGACGACGCCGTAATCGTCCGAAGCTGTGAAGGCGAGCTTGAGCGCGCTTTGTTTGGTTTGGGACGGCGGCTCGGAGAAGGCGATACGGGGCGGTGCGTCCGGGATCACTTTGATCTGCCAGTTGCCCAATGTGCGGCCGCCGGCGCGCACGAAAACCCTCTCATCGGCGCGCAAAATCGTGTTTGCCGCATATTCGTCTTCCGACGAAGTGACGACAGGCTTTTGGCCGTTTGCGGGATAGAGCGCGATATCCGGCGTAACGCTGGAACGATGCACGCGCGTGACGAGTTCGGAGCC
>DATCFN010000241.1:0-12505 GCA_036509475.1 Rhizomicrobium sp.
GGCTTTCGGTGCTGGCCGTTCTGCGCGAGATTTATTGAGGGTTTCCGTGACGATTTCCGATTTCACGCAGTTGTAGATATTTTCTTGGGGAACGGCGTGTTGAAATCGCGGCGTCCGATTTGGAAAAGTGTGTGATGGAAGGTTCCGGTAGTGTGCTGTTGAAATTCGTCGGCGTCGTGGCGATCGCCTATGTCGCGGGATTTCTGCTGTTTGCCGCGACCTTGCCCGGCACGCCGGCGACCATTCCCCCGGCCGACGGCATCGTGGCGCTGACCGGCGGCGGTGCGCGCGTCGACGCGGCGGACGCCTTGCTGGAGAGCGGCGCCGGAAAGCGGCTTCTGATCAGCGGCGTCAATCCCGGCACGACCAAGGCGCAGTTGAAGGCTTTGGTGCATAGCGGCCGGCGTTTCGACTGCTGCGCCGATCTCGGCTTTCAGGCCGCCGATACGCATGGCAACGCTTCGGAAGCCGCCGGCTGGGCGCGGATGCACGACTATCACAGCCTGATCGTGGTGACGGCGAACTATCACATCCGCCGCAGCATGGCCGAGTTTGCCGCCGATATGCCCGGTATGCGGCTGGAAGCCTATCCGGTGTCGCCTGAGGGAATCGATCTGACGCAATGGTGGCGCGATCCACACGCGCTGCGGCTGATGCACAGCGAATACGCCAAATATCTGGCCAGCCTCGTCATCACCATGGTCGATCATAAGGCTTAGGGTTTGAACCAACCCGTCCATTTCCGTCATTACCCGGCTTGTCCGGGTAACCCATTTTACTTTTCACAGACAGAAAATTGGGTCGCCCGGACAAGCCGGGCGATGACGGAGCTTTGGGGATTCAATAGAGTTCGGCAATGACCATCCTCCGCTCGATTCTGTTCTTTGTCTGGTTTGCGGTCACCTCCGCGATCATCGCGGTGGGCGGCGTTTGGGTGCTGCTGTTGCCGCGCCGCGCGACGGAAGTTCTATCCAAGTCGTGGAGCCGCACGACTTTGTTCGGCCTCAAATATATCGCGGACCTCGATTACGAAGTGCGCGGGACCATTCCGCGCAGCGGCGTGCTGATCGCGTCCAAGCATATGAGCATGTGGGACACGGTGGTTCTCTATCTGCTGCTGGACGACGCCTGCGCGGTGTTGAAGCGCGGCCTGCAATATATTCCGTTCTACGGCTGGTACATCTGGAAGGCGGGCAGCATCGCCATCGACCGCGATGGCAAGGCGAGCGCGCTG
This sequence comes from Rhizomicrobium sp., assembly GCA_036509475.1. GTDB lineage: Bacteria > Pseudomonadota > Alphaproteobacteria > Micropepsales > Micropepsaceae > Rhizomicrobium. The sequence continues at coordinate 1,235 of DATCFN010000241.1, forward strand.
AAGAAAATGGTGGCGCAGGCGAAAGCCGCGCTGGCCGAGCGGCGCCCGATTTTGATTTTTCCCGAAGGCACGCGCATAATTCCAGGCACGCCGCCCGATTACAAACCCGGAGTCGCCGCGCTCTACACGCAACTTGGCGTCGATTGCGTGCCGGTGGCGCTGAACTCGGCTTTGTTCTGGAGCGGCCCCGGCGGCTTCATCAAACAACCCGGCCGCGTGGTGATCGAATTCCTGCCGCCCATCGCACCGGGCCTCAAACGCGCCGCCTTCATGGAACAACTCCAAACCCGCATCGAAACCGCAACGAACGCGCTGGTCGCCGAAGGAAGGAATTTGTTGGAGCGGCGGAATAGGCAGTGAATACTTCGGGTGTCGAACATGAATGGCGAATTCACCGATCTAAAATCTGTGCTGGCAGCCATCCAGAACATAACCGGCTATCTCGGAATAGATTTGGAGACAGTCGATCAACGAAGCATATTTGGCGACACACCGTTGGGCGTCGCTGTTGTGTGGAACGATATTGAGGCGGCGAAGATTCTTTTAGACAACGGCGCTGACGTAAATGCCCGTCAGGAGGATAACGCTACGCCATTGCATGAAGCTGCTCGGTTTGCTGACGCGCGGATGGCGGAATTGTTGATTGAGCGCGGTGCCGATCCGACTTTGCGGGATGATATGTTCGACGAGACACCGTTAGAGCGCGCGCGATCGCATAACAACCGGGGCGTCGTTGAGGTCTTGGAGAAGCACGGCACTAAGAACTCAGGCTAACCATGTCGCCAATTCGTTCGGAACATTTAGAGAACGTTTCTTGACTCTGCGCCCCTGAAGCGTTACATCCTTGGGCCGCTCGGACGCTTTGCCGACGGTTCGGAAAACGAGGCGATGAGCGACATTTCCCGTCAGATCTGGGACATGAAATACCGGCTGAAACAGCCGGACGGCACGCCTGTGGATGCCGATGTCGCCAGCACTTGGGCGCGCGTCGCGCTCGCCGCCACGCGGGCCGAGGCGCCGGAAAAGCAGCGCGAGACGGCACTGCAATTTGCCGCCGCGCTCACCGGTCACAAATTTCTGCCCGCAGGCCGCATTCTGGCCGGCGCGGGCGCCGAACGAAACGTCACGCTGTTCAACTGTTTCGTCATGGGCACCATCCCCGATTCCATGGACGGAATTTTCAGCGGCTTGCGCGAAGCGGCGCTGACGCTGCAGCAGGGCGGCGGCATCGGTTACGACTTCTCGACGTTGCGCCCCAAAGGCGCGCTGGTGAAAGGCGTGGGCGCGGATGCGTCCGGCCCCGTCTCCTTCATGGAGGTGTGGGACTCGATGTGCCGCACCATCATGTCCGCCGGATCGCGGCGCGGCGCGATGATGGCGACACTCGCCATCGATCATCCCGACATCGAAACCTTCATCGACGCCAAACGCGAGGCCGGACGCCTCACCATGTTCAACCTGTCGGTGCTGGTGAGCGATGCCTTCATGGATGCGGTGACGCGCGACGCGATGTGGGCGCTCAAGTTCAACGGCAAGGTCACTCGCGAAGTGCGCGCCCGCGATCTGTGGGACCGCATCACGCGCGCGACTTACGACTATGCCGAACCCGGCGTGATCTTCATCGACCGCATCAATACACAGAACAATTTGGGCTATTGCGAGAGCATCCAGGCGACAAACCCGTGCGGCGAGCAACCGTTGCCGCCCTATGGCGCGTGCTTACTCGGCTCGATCAATCTGGCGCAGCTTGTGAAGAACCCGTTCGCGGACGACGCCGCGCTGGACGAGGCGGAACTGGCGCGGCTGACACGCACCGCGATCCGCTTCCTCGACGACGTGATCGACGTGTCACGTTTTCCTTTGGCCGAACAGCGCGCCGAAGCCAAAGCCAAGCGCCGCATCGGCCTTGGCGTCACGGGCCTCGCCGATGCGCTGATCTTCTGCCGCGCACGCTATGGCTCGGCGCAAAGCATCGCGCTGATCGAGCGCTGGCTGACAGTGTTGAGCCATGCCGCCTATTCGGCCTCCGCCGAACTGGCACGCGAAAAGGGTGCGTTTCCGCTGTTCGATGCGCACGAATTTCTCAAGCGGCCGCATATCATGGCGCTGCCGGAAGATATCCGTGTGCAGATCGCGGCGCACGGCATCCGCAATGGGTTGCTCACCTCCATCGCTCCGACGGGCACGATCTCGCTCTTCGCGGGCAATGTGTCCAGCGGCATTGAGCCGGTCTTTGCCTATTCCTACACACGCAAAATCTTGCGCCCTGACGGATTGCGCATTGAAGAAGCGGTGGAAGATTTCGCTTACCGCAAATTCCGCGCGCGCTTTGGCGAAGATACCGCGCTGCCGGATTATTTCGTCAATGCACAGGAATTGTCGCCGGACGATCACCTCGCCGTGCAGGCGGCGGCGCAGAAATATATCGACAGCTCGATCTCCAAGACGATCAACGTGCCGGCGGATATATCCTTCGAGGCGTTCAAAGACGTTTACCGACACGCCTATGAAATGGGCTGCAAAGGCTGCACCACCTATCGCCCCAGCGCCGCGCGCGGCTCCGTGCTGGACATCACGCCTGCGCCGCAAAGCGGGGTGACGCCGCCAGCGGAAAACCTCGATCAGGCCGAACTGCCGATGGCGCTTCCCGTGGCCATGCCGCGCGAAGGCGGCGTCGTTTACATGACGCAGCCGCTGGACCGGCCAGAAGTTCTCATCGGCCAGACCTACAAGATCAAATGGGCCGACCTCGATCACGCCTTCTACATCACCGTGAACGACATCGAGAAAGACGGCCGCCGCCGCCCGTTCGAGATTTTCATCAACTCCAAGAACATGGAGCATTACGCCTGGACGGTGGCGTTGACGCGAATGATCTCGGCGGTGTTCCGGCGCGGCGGCGATGTGTCTTTCGTGGTGGACGAACTCAAAGCCGTGTTCGATCCGCGCGGTGGGCAATGGATGAATGCGCGCTATGTGCCATCGCTGATGGCGGCCATCGGCGAGATCATCGAGCGGCATCTGGTCGCCATCGGCTTCATGACGCCGCGCGAGAAGGCGGCGCCAGACGATGTGCGGGCCATGGCCGTCAATGCCGAGGGCGCGCCCGCCCATTATTGCCCGCGCTGCGGCCAGCCGGCGCTGGTGAAGATCGAAGGCTGCGACACCTGCGTCTCCTGCGGCTATTCGCGTTGCGGCTAGAGTTTTGCTAAACCGCGCCGACCTTTGAGCTGGCGCGCATGAATTATTCCCATCGCATCTTCCTGTACGGCCCCGTGGGGCTGTTTGCCGCGCTGCTGCTGGCGACGATGGGCTATTGGTGGATCGCGTCGGATGCGTTTTCCAAACGGCTCGACGCGCTGAACAACCGCGATATCGCGCCCGGCATTCATGTCAGCTTCACCGGCAAGGCCGTCGCCGGGTTTCCCTTTCGTCTCGATGCCGAGTTGGACGGGCTGCGTGTCGCGATTGCGACATCGCATGGTCCCGCAATCTGGACCGCGGAGCATTTCGCATCGCATGCGCTGATCTATGGCGCCACGCACATCATCTTCGAGGCCGCCGGCAAGCAGCATTTGGAATGGCACGGCGATACCGGACAGCTCCATACTTATGATTTCCTCCCCGGCAGCATGCGCGCCAGCGCCGTCGCCGATGCGCACGGGCTATCGCGCTTCGATTTCGATCTGATAGATGCCGCCGCCGCGGATGTTTCTGCGGCGCGGGTACAGTTTCATTTGCGCAAGGATCCCAAGATTGACGGGCTCGACGTTAATTTCAGCGCCGTCGGCGTCCATATCGCGCCGGAATTGAAACCCGCCTTCGGGGTGGACGCCAGACAGATCGCGTTTGAAGGGTTGATATCGCCCGGCTCAACTTTTGACGGCTTGCTCAGCGGTCATGCCGATTGGCGTGGCGGCGTGCAGGAATGGCACGCGCGCGACGGCGGCGTTCTCATCAACACCATCGCTATCGACTGGGGCGTTCTGCATGCCAGCGGCAAAGGCGCATTGACGGTGGATAGCCTGCATCGCCCGCTTGGTGCCGTGCGTCTGCAAATCACCGGGTGGCAGAAGTTGCGCCAAAGTCAGGCGAAAGTCTCTGGTGAAGGGCTTGCCGACGGGTTCGCCATCCTCGCGGCGCAAACAAATCCCGCAACGGATCAACTCAACACGGCCGTCACCTTGAAAGACGGTGTCCTGTTCGTGGGATCGACGCCCGTTGATCTTCTCTCGCCGCTTTACTGAGGCTTGTCACTGTTGCGCCCGAAGTTCGGCGCGGCAGAATCCTGGCCCGCATCGATGATGGAGCGGCGGATGGCGCGCGTGCGCGTGAAGAGATTGAACAGCGCATCGCCGTCGCCCCAACGGATCGCGCGCTGCAACGCCGCCAGGTCCTCGTTGAAACGCCCGAGCATCTCCAGCACCGCCTCGCGGTTGTTGAGGAATACGTCGCGCCACATCGTTGGATCGGAGGCGGCGATACGCGTGAAGTCGCGAAAACCGCCAGCGGAGAATTTGATCACTTCGTTTTGCGTCACCGTCTCCAGATCGTCTGCTGTGCCGACGATGTTGTAAGCGATCAGATGCGGCACATGGCTGGTGATGGCCAGCACCAGATCGTGGTGCTGCGCATCCATCGTCTCGACCTTGCTGCCGAGCGATTCCCAGAATGTTTTCAGTTTTTCGACGGCTGCCGCATCGGCGTCCACGGGCGGCGTCAGAATGCACCAACGTCCGTCGAACAACTCGGCGAAGCCCGCTTCGGGCCCGGATTGCTCGGTGCCCGCGATAGGATGGGCGGGAATGAGATGGACGCCTTGGGGCATATGCGGGCCGACATCGCGCGCCACGGCGGCCTTCACCGAACCGGTATCGCTGACGATCGCGCCGGGCTTCAAATCGCCCGCGATGGCTTTACCGATCTCCGCGAACGCTCCGACCGGCGCCGCCAGCACGACAAGATCGGCATCGCGCACGCAAGCACCAAGGTCGCTATAAAACGAATCCGCAAATCCAACCGCTTTCGCGCGTTCCAGAATCTCCGGCGTATGGGCGTAACCGGCAATGTGGCCGGCCACGTCCGCGCGGCGCATCGCATGCGCCATGGACGAGCCGATCAGACCCACGCCGATCAGCGCGACTTTGTTGAAAAGCGGCTCACGCTTTGCGCTCATGCGCGCATCTTCACAAACTCGGACAGGCCTTCCACCGTCGCGCGATTGGCTTCTTCGCCGCCAACGGTAAGACGCAGGCAGTCATGCAGCCCATAGGCGCCGACCGGACGCAGGATAATGCCGCGCGCGGTCATGAAATCGTCGGCAGCTTTCACGGTCTCTTTGTTCGCGAAATGGATCAGCACGAAATTGCCGACACTGTCATCCAAGCGCAGGCCCAGCTTGCGGATATTCTGCGTCAGCCAATCTTTCCAATGCTCGTTATGCGCCACGGCCTTGTCGTTATGTTCGCGATCTTTCAACGCGGCGGCGGCGGCACGCTGGCCGGGCACCGACACGTTGAACGGTCCGCGCACGCGATTGAGCACGTCTGCAACCGCCGCCGGACAGAACGCCCAGCCGACGCGCAAGCCCGCAAGGCCATAGATCTTCGAGAAAGTCCGCGTCATCACGACGTTCTCAAATTGCGATACGAGTTCGATCCCCGTTTCGTAGTCGTTGCGCCGGACATATTCGGCATAGGCCGCGTCGATGATGAGAAGGATGTCGGAGCGAAGACCGGCGTGCAGACGGCGAACTTCTTCGCCGCTGAGATAGGATCCCGTCGGATTGTTGGGGTTGGCCAGATAGACCAGCCGCGTCTTTGGCGTCACGGCCTTCAGCATCGCATCCACGTCGACACGCAAACCCGGCTCCGGCACGACGACCGGGACCGCGCTGTTGGCCAAAGTGGCGATTTTGTAGACGAGAAAAGCGTGGGCGCTGAACAGCACCTCGTCGCCGGGCCGCAGATAGGCGTTGGCCAGCATCGTCAGCAATTCGTCCGAGCCGTTGCCGCAGACTATGCGGTCCGGGTTCAGCCCATAGAATTCACCGATGGCGTCGCGCAGATGCTTGGCGCTGCCTTCGGGATAGATATCGAGGCTAGCTCCCCGGAACGCTTCCACCGCAAGGGGGCTTGGCCCGAGCGCGGATTCGTTGGAGGACAGCTTGAAAACGCGCGCCGCGCCGGGCGCGTGGGCGCGGCCGCCGACATAGGGTGCGATATCGAGAATTCCGGGTTTTGGCGTCGGGTTCATGGCCGAATGGCTAGTGGCTGGCGGCCATCCCTGCAAGGGCAAAAGCCGCTATCGTTGACAGGGGCGCACCTGCGGCCCTAGCAAACGCGCCCGGCGAGCGGCCGGCAGAGGGCCAGAGCAAACGTGGCGCAAACCGATAATCCCACTTTCCTGCGGCCTGTTTCGCAGCCCAATGTAGATCAGGGCCAGGCGATCACCTTTGGCGCGGTGCTGAAACTGGATTGCGGCCGCGAACTTTCGCCTTTCACGATCGCTTACATGACCTATGGCGCGCTGAACGCCGAACACAGCAACGCCATTTTGGTTTGTCACGCCCTGACCGGCGATCAGTTCGCCGCCAGCAGCCATCCGCTCACCGGCAAGGGCGGCTGGTGGGACATCATGGTCGGACCCGGTAAGCCGATCGATACCGATCGCTTCTTTGTCATCTGCAGCAACGTCATTGGCGGCTGCATGGGCTCGACCGGTCCGGCCTCCATCGATTCGGCGACGGGCAAGCCTTACGGCCTCGATTTTCCGGTGGTCACGATCCGCGACATGGTGCGGGCACAGGCCATGCTGATCGACGCGCTCGGCATCGACAAAGTTCTATGCGTCACCGGCGGATCGATGGGCGGCATGCAGGTGCTGCAATGGGCCGCGAGTTATCCGGAACGCGTCCTGAACGCCATGCCCATCGCCACCGCGGCACGTCATTCGGCACAGAACATCGCGTTCCACGAAGTCGGCCGCCAGGCGATCATGGCCGATCCGGAATGGAAGAATGGCGACTATGCCAACGCCAATCCCGTCAAAGGCCTGGCCGTGGCACGCATGGCGGCCCATATCACTTACCTTTCCGAAGCTGCGCTTCAGCGGAAATTCGGGCGCAACCTGCAAAACCGCGAACAGATTTCCTTCGGCTTCGGGCCGGACTTCCAGATTGAATCCTACCTGCACCATCAAGGCACCAGCTTCGTCGACCGCTTCGATGCCAACTCTTATCTCTACATCACGCGGGCGATGGACTATTTCGATCTCGCCGCGGACTATGACGGCATCCTCGCCGAGGCATTCCGCAATTCGCGCGCGCGCTTTTGCCTTATCGCCTTTACCAGCGATTGGCTGTTCCCGACGCCGGAAAACAAACGCATCGCGCATGCGCTCAATGCGGCAGCCGCAAATGTGAGCTTTGTCGAGATCGAGACCGACAAGGGCCATGACGCTTTCCTGCTCGACGAGCCGGAAATGCTGGCGACGGTACGCGGCTTCCTGAATGTTGCGGCGTCTGCCCGCGGAATCGCCTGACACATGAGCGAACTTCGCCCCGACCTCGCCGCCATCGCCGAACTGATCGAGCCCAACGCGCGCGTACTGGATGTGGGTTGCGGCGATGGGGCACTGCTGGAACATCTGGCGCGCACGCGTGGCGTTGACGGGCGCGGGATCGAACTGTCGCAGCAAAACGTCAATCACTGCGTCGCGCGCGGACTTTCCGTTGTGCAGGGCGACGCCGACACGGATCTGGCCGAATATCCGTCACAGGTATTCGACGTGGTCATCCTCAGCCAAACCATTCAGGCGACGCGCTCGCCCAGCAAGGTATTGGGCCATCTGCTGCGCATCGGACGGCGCACCATTGTGTCGTTTCCGAATTTCGGCCATTGGCGCGTGCGGCTATCGCTGCTTTTCAACGGGCGCATGCCGCGCACGCATGCGCTGGATTATGCCTGGCATGAGACGCCAAACATTCACCTCTGCACGATTGCCGATTTCACGACGCTTGCGGATCAATCCGGCGCCGAGATCGAGCGCGCTTTCGCACTCGATCAAAATGGCGCGCGGCCGATGCAGGCGCACACGTCGGGGCCGAATATCATGGCCGAAGGCGCGATATTCCTGATGAAACCGGCACGGCGGCAGCAGTAAGGGGCTGACCGCCGGCCATGCCGACTTCATGCAGGAATTCAGGCGGCTATCAGGACTGGCCGAGCAGCTTCAACGCCTGCGCATAGTGGCTGATGCCGTTCTTGTACATCGCATTGTTGCAGAAATCGCGGCCATAGCCGCTTTCCTTCATCGCGGCTGCGAGGTTCGGCGATTGCTGATTGCTCGCGACCGCTGCCTTCACCTGCGATTGCATCGACATGCACGTGTCAGCCGAAGCTTCCGCGGCATTCGCCGCCGAGGCGCCCATTGCCACAGTCGCGCACAGCGCGAGAGCTGTCAGTTTCAGATTACGCATTTTACTCCCTCCTAAGGTTTGCGCCGGTCTAACGCATGCCGGCGACGGAGAGATAAGGCGGTCAATTGAGATGAAAAGATGGCGCGAAATCACGGCAACTATCACGGAAAAATGAAAGTGTGTGCGCGCTCAACAAATGCGCGGTTTCACGCACGCATCGCATGACGGAATAACAGCTATGCACGCGGCGCGTCGTGTGAAGACTAGTCCGACGCCGAAAAGATGAATCGGCATTCATGACATTTCATTCAGCCGCTGGCGGATGCCAGTGCGCGCTTGCCCTGTTTTACCGGCAGCGGCGGCGAAACCGCGTAGAGCGATTTGGTCGCTTCCAGAAGATGCACGCCGGCCAGACCCGGCCACAGATTGCGTCCGACTTTCTCCCAGCCGATGCCGCGTCCCAGAAGACGGCGCGAGCGCAGCGGCGGGGCAAGCAGCGCACTGTCCCAGCGGTCCGCGACGAACAGGCTTTCGCGCAGCAGGCTTTGCAGTTGCGCGCGATTGAAAGGCCTTCCATGCGCGAAAGGTGATCGTTCCACCTGCGCCCACAGGCTGGTGCGGTTCGGCGCCACGATCAGAAGCTTTCCCGCCGGCGTCAGAACACGCCAAAGCTGACGCATCACCGGCCGTAGCGCTTCGGCGCTCTCCAATCCATGCACGATCAGCACGCGGTCGAACATCGCATCGGGAAATGGCAGCGCATCTTCATCACCGAGCGCGCTGAGACATTGATCGGCGGGCCATGTGACAGGACCGAGCTGCGACGGCACCAGCGCCGCGACATGATCGGCTTCACCCACGAACGTGCGCAGGAACGGAATGGCGAAGCCGTAGCCGAGCAACCGCGTTCCCTGCACATCGGGCCAGATCTGGCGGATACGGCGCAGGATCAGGCGCCGCGCCACCTGGCCCATGGGCGTGGCATAGAATGCCGACAGATTGGACGAATCGTGCTCCATCGCGTCTTGCCTAGACCCGCGCGCGGCCGGGTTCAACACCGACGCGGCGCTTGCTAGGGTGGCGGCGGAAAAGGAACCCACCCATGAACATCGCGATCGTCCCCTGCCTTTCAGACAATTACGCCTATCTCGTTTGGGACGGTTCGGGCCTCTGTGCCGTGGTCGATCCGTCCGAGCCAGAACCGGTGCGCAAAGCACTGGCGGAGCGAGGGCTGAAACTGACGCATATCCTCAACACCCATCATCATTTCGATCACACCGGCGGCAATCTTCCATTGAAGGAAGAGTTTGGCGCCCAGATCGTCGGCCCTGAGAAAGATCGCGAACGCATTCCCGGCATCGATATCGGCGTCGGCGAAGACGCAGCCTGGAAATTCGGATCGCAGAGCGTGAAAGTTCTGGAAATCCCCGCGCACACCCGCGCCCATATCGCTTTCGTGTTCGACGGCTTCATGTTCACCGGCGACACGCTGTTCGCGATGGGTTGCGGGCGTCTCTTTGAAGGCACGCCCGCGATGATGTGGTCCAGCCTGTCCAAACTTATGCGCCTTGCCGACGACACCAAAATCTATTGCGGACACGAATACACGTTGAGCAACGGCCGTTTCGCGCTGACGCTGGAGCCGAAGAATGCGGCGCTTCAGGCGCGCATGAAAGAGGTCGAAGCGTTGCGCGCAAAAGGCGAGCCGACCGTCCCGTCGACCTTGGGACTGGAGAAACAGACCAATCCGTTCCTGCGCCCGAATTCGCCGGAGATACGCGCGACGCTCGGCATGCCGGATGCTGACGATGTTTCGGTGTTCGCCGAAATCCGCAGGCGCAAGGACTCGTTCTGAACGACGCCTACTTGTCGTCGTCCGATTTCTTTTTGTCGTCGTCGGACTTCTTGTCGTCATCCGAAGAATTGCCGGTGGCGATGTCGGCAACGCCGCTGACCACATCGCCCGTCACATGCACGGCCGTCGAGGCCACGCTGACGCCGGCGCCGATCACGGCGCCGCCCACTTCCGCCACGGCGCATCCGGACAGGCAGGCGGCGAAACCGGCAATCGCAGTCAGGCGCAGGATGATGGACATTGGCAGTTTCCCCATAATTTCCAGCACTTTATCGCCTGCGCCCTAACAATCCATGTGAATTTCGCACTTTCTCCAATCCGGCAGGGCGAGGTTGTTTTCAAAAAACTTGAGCACCCTGTCCCGCCCGCCTCCATCTCTCTAAAAGATAGGTAAATTTACCACATTTTTAGGAAAATAATATAAGGAGGCGAGCCCGTCAAGACCCGGCCAGCAGCGCTTCCGCCTCGCGCCAGGTCCCGATCACGCGCTCCGCACCCGCTTCCGCGAGGCGCCTGCCTGAGCGTTCATCCATGTGGCCGCCGCCGAGAAAGCCCCAGACGCGCATGCCGGCGGCACGCGCTGCAACGACGCCGTGCACGCTGTCTTCAATGACGAGACATGCCGATGGCGGCACGTCCAGCATTTTCGCGGCATGCAGAAATATGTCCGGCGCCGGTTTGCCGTGCGGCACCAGATCGGTGGAATAGACATGGGGCGCGAAGTGATCCCACAAACCGGTGCGGCGCAGCTTTTCCTCCAGCGCATCGGCGGTGCTGGAACTGGCGACCGCCTTGCGTTGTTTAAGGCCGCGCACGACTTGCAAAGCGCCATCCACTTCGGTGAGCCGCGAAAGCGCCGCGCGATAATTGCCGTAGCAGACGTCGCGAAAATCGGGCGGCAGGTCGCGCCCGGTTTGCGCCCGGCAATCCTCGGCCAGCAGTTCAAAAAACGCGGCCGTCGTGCGCCCCATAAAGCGCGCTTTGTATTCGTCGATAT
>DATCFN010000242.1:0-4440 GCA_036509475.1 Rhizomicrobium sp.
CCTTCGGAGAAAATCATGTATCGAAAAGAGGAATTCAGAAAGTGGTTCGCGGCGCGCGGTTATCAACCGACGACTGTCAGCGCGCACATCACTACCCTCAATCGTATAGATGAGATGGATCAAGGGCTGGACGAAAGACTAAATAGCCTTGGGACCGACGGAATTCTCAAATGGGCAAAAACAGCAAATACAGGCCCATTTGAAACCTATGCCTCAAACACTCGATCTGCGCTCAATAGATACATCGAGTTTTCTATAGCCGCACAATCTCCCGCAGAGATTGATGAGGTCGAAGACAACAGCATCGCTGCACCGACACTCTTTCAATTGGAAAGGGAAATGCAGGCGGCAGTTAGAAAGCAGCTTCACAAACTAGAACCTGGGTTGGTTGAAGACGATGGCGGTAGTGAAGTCGTGGTCTCCACCGGCAAAATCGATATTGTAGCGAGAGACAAGCAACAGCGCCTCGTCGCGATAGAGTTGAAAGCCGGACCTTGCCCTACCGGCGCAATTGAGCAGGTATTGGGATATGCCGAGGCTCTTTCGTCAGAACGCAAAGAGCCAGTTCGGGCTTATCTTATCGCCGGGCAATTTTCTGATCGCGCTCGCGCCGCAGCGAAAAGAGTTCGCGATCTTGAGTTGCGAACTTACGAGTTCGCCATAACTTTTAACTCTCTCACCGAACCATCCAAATAACGGAAGCGCCATGTCCATCCTCGTCGACAAGAACACCAAAGTCATTTGCCAGGGCTTTACCGGCAATCAGGGCACGTTCCATTCCGAACAGGCCATCGCCTACGGCACCAAGATGGTCGGCGGCACCTCGCCCGGCAAAGGCGGCTCGACGCATCTGGGCTTGCCCGTGTTCGACACCGTGCGCGAAGCGCGTGAGAAGACCGGCTGCGATGCGACCGTGATCTATGTGCCGCCGCCGTTCGCGGCCGACGCGATCCTCGAAGCCATCGACGCGGAGCTTGCGCTCATCGTCTGCATCACCGAAGGCATTCCAGTGCTGGACATGGTGAAGGTGAAACGCGCGCTTGGCGGTTCGAAGTCGCGCCTCATCGGCCCCAACTGCCCTGGCGTCATCACGCCCGGCGAATGCAAGATCGGCATCATGCCCGGCCACATTCACAAGCGCGGCACGGTCGGTATCGTCTCGCGTTCCGGCACGCTGACCTATGAGGCGGTGGCGCAGACAACAGCGGTCGGCCTCGGCCAGACCACCTGCGTCGGCATCGGCGGCGATCCGGTGAAAGGCACCGAGCACATCGAAGTGCTGGAAATGTTCCTGAAAGATCCGGAGACGACCAGCATCATCATGATCGGCGAAATCGGCGGCAGCGCCGAAGAAGACGCGGCCGACTTCATCAAGCACAACAAAATCAAAAAGCCGACGGTCGGCTTCATCGCGGGCGTCACCGCGCCGCCGGGCCGACGCATGGGTCATGCCGGCGCCATCATTTCCGGCGGCAAGGGCGACGCGAATTCTAAAATCGAAGCCATGAAATCGGCGGGCATTCGCGTCTCACCCAATCCCGCCGCGCTCGGCACCACCCTGGTCGAATTGCTCAAGGGCTGAGCATGGCACCCAAACCCCATGTCGGGCGTTGAGTCTGATATTGGGGATTCTATTATGCGCAAGATTCTTGTTTTAACGGCAGTACTCGGCCTTTGCGGCTGCGGCACCTTCGATTTCTGGTCGCCGCCGGTCTATGTGGTTTTCTTTCCGGCGCAGGGCGTGATGCTGACTGACGCCGGGCATCACATCGTCGATCACACCGCTGCGGATGCAAAATCGCAGGGCGCGAAAATCATCCAGATTACCGGTCCCAGCACACAGATCGCGCCGGGTTACGATCCCAGCCTCGCCGGACCGCGCATCGAAGCCGTCGAAGCGGCGTTGATCGCTGACGGCATCGGCAAGGACAGGCTGGTGCGCGCCTCCGAAACCACGGACGGTTTGAACGTCACGCACGACCCCAGCGGAGCGCAGCGGGTGGAAATGCGCCTCGTCGATCAGCCCGCCCGCCCGGCCAGCTAACCGCCTCAAAACCGTCAAACGTAAATCCCATATTAACCATCGAGGCCTTTGATCGGGGCTCAGGAAAGGCCGTGCATTTGCTTAACGGATGCGCTAAGCCGACCTTCCTTCGCAGGCGCGGGAGAACGCGCCTCGCCTTCGGAATAGGCGGGCCCAATAAGCCTCCTAATGTATTGAAATGACTAGCCAATCTCCAGCCGACCGCGTGAACCGGGCCTCCAACGAGATTCTGGACGCCACGTCCTTTCTGAACGGCACCAACGCCGCCTTCATCGAACAGCTTTATGCCCAGTATCAGGCCAACCCCGACACGGTGGACCCGTCCTGGCGGCAATGGTTCGCGGAGCTTGGCGAAAATGCCCTCAGCGCCACCCAGCTTGGCCGCGGTCCGGAATGGAAACGCGACGCCCGCCCCGATTTCGCACGCGGCGAAGACATTGGCGCGCTGACGGGCCAATGGCCGGCGCGCAAATCCGCCGGCGTCAGCGAAACCGATCTGCATGAAGCCGCGCACAAATCCATTCGCGCCATCCAGATGGTGCGCGCCTATCGCGTCATCGGCCATCTTGCCGCCGATCTCGATCCTTTGAAACTGAATCCCAAGCCGCCGCAACCGCAACTCGATCCCGCCTTCGCGGGCTTTCGCGCCGAAGACATGGACACGCCGGTCTACATGGACGGCGTGCTGGGCCTTGCCACCGCCACGCCGCGCCAGATGGTCGAACTGCTGAAGCGTACCTATTGCGGACGCATCGGCTACGAGTTCATGCACATCAACGATCCCGAGCAGAAAGACTGGCTGCAGCGGCGCATCGAAGGACCGGACAAGGAAATCACCTTCACGCCCGAAGGCAAGAAGGCGATCCTGAACAAGCTGATCGAAGCTGAAGGTTTCGAGAAGTTCGCGGGCCTTCGCTTTCTCGGCACAAAACGTTTCGGACTGGACGGCGGCGAAAGCACGATCCCGGCGCTGGAACAGATCATCAAGCGCGGCGGACAGCTGGGCGTCAAAGACATCGAGCTTGGCATGGCGCATCGCGGCCGCCTGAACGTGCTCGCCAATGTGATGGGCAAACCGTACCGCCAAATCTTCCACGAATTTCAGGGCGGCGCGGCGAAGCCGAGCGAAGTCGAGGGCTCCGGCGATGTGAAATATCATCTGGGCGCGTCGAGTGACCGCGAATTCGACGGCAAGCAGGTGCATCTGTCGCTCGCCGCCAACCCGTCGCATCTCGAAGCCGAAGATTCCGTGGTGCTGGGCAAGGCGCGCGCCAAGCAGCAGCAATTCGACGACACCACCAATCGTTCCAGCGTATTGCCGCTTCTGCTGCACGGCGACGCAGCCTTCGCGGGACAAGGCGTCGTCGCCGAATGTTTCGCGATGAGCGGCACCAAGGGTTTCCGCACCGGCGGCACGATCCATTTCGTCATCAACAACCAGATCGGCTTTACCACCGCGCCGATCTATTCGCGCTCTTCGCCTTACGCCACGGACATCGCACTGATGGTGCAGGCGCCGATCTTCCATGTGAACGGCGACGACCCGGAGGCCGTCGTGCATGTCGCGCGCATCGCCACCGAATTCCGCCAGCTATTCCACAAGGACGTGGTGATCGACATGATCTGCTATCGCAGGTTCGGTCACAACGAAACGGACGAACCATCCTTTACCCAGCCGCTGATGTATCGCGCGATCAAGGACCAGCCGACGACGCTGGAGTTGTATGCGACGAAGCTGGTGAGCGAAGGCACGCTAAGCCAGGACGACATCAAGGAGATGATCGGCGCGTTCAACAAACGCCTCGACGAGGAATTCGAAGCCGCCAAATCGCACCGCCCGGATCGTGCCGACTGGCTCGACGGACGCTGGGCCGGATTCGCGGCCGCGGAGAAACAGGGCGACCGGCGCGGCGAAACTTCGGTTTCGACCGAGGCGCTGATGAAAGTCGGCAAAGCCCTGTCGACGCCGCCAGCCGATTTCCATCTGCACAAAACCATCCTTCGCCAGCTCGAAGCCAAAGCAAAGATGTTTCAGTCCGGCGAAGGTTTCGACTGGGCGACGGCCGAAGCGTTGGCTTTCGGCACGCTGCTGGATGAGGGCTATCCAGTGCGCCTGTCGGGTCAGGATTCGTCGCGCGGCACATTCAGCCAGCGTCACTCCACGCTGGTCGATCAGGAAAACGAAGCGCGCTATTTGCCGCTCAACCATATTCGCGACGGTCAGGCCGATTACGAAGTTGTCGATACGCTGCTGTCAGAAGAAGCAGTGCTAGGTTTTGAATATGGCTACAGCCTCACCGACCCCAACACCCTGGTGCTGTGGGAAGCCCAGTTCGGCGACTTCGCCAACGGCGCTCAGGTGGTGATGGACCAGTTCATCTCGTCGGGCGAGCGCA
>DATCFN010000243.1:0-6689 GCA_036509475.1 Rhizomicrobium sp.
TCGATCTCGTCAATCGGCACGTTCACCTTGCCGACAAGGAAGTCCATCTGTCGCCGAAGGAATATAACCTGCTGCGGTTCATGGTCGGAAATGCCGGCAAGGTCGTGACGCACCACCAGATCCTCAACGCTGTCTGGGGCCCGGCGCATGTTGAATATGTTCAATATCTGCGCGTCCTCATGCGGCAGCTGCGCAAAAAACTGGAGATGGACCAAGCGCCAAGTGTGCTGGCGACTGAACCCGGCGTCGGCTACCGGCTGCTGCTTCTGCCGTAGCGGCGCAAGCCGGCCGCTTGACTTGAAACTTCCGCGATAGTTACTGATCGGGCGATATCGCTATCGCCGGGACGATCCGCCCACAGGACGGCATGACCAGCACCGACAACGTTTTCTCACTCGAAAAATTCGAATATCTGAGCTATTCGCGCAACCGCGAACTGGCGGCGCGCGAGCTGATCAAGCTGCTGACCACCCTGGACGCACAATATGGCGCGCTGAACAATATCAACGCCCATCTGGAACCGTTCACCGGTGCGCTGCGCGAGACTCATTTGCTGACGCGCATCACATCGGCGCTGTCCTGTCTCTTTTCCGATCCCGATTTCTTCCTGTCGCCACAGGGCTTCGGCCAGTTGATTTCGTGGCACCGCTGGATTGCCTCTCTGTTTGCCGCAAGCCCGTTCGGCAATGCGGATCACATCCTTCGCGCGCTGAATGTCAGGGGTGCGGCCGGCGAGCTGGAATTGACCGAGACCGGCTTCATAAAATTCTGTCTCCTCTATACGCCGGATTCCGAAATAACGGCGGATGTGGAAGCTTTGTGGAAATACAAGCGTCCGCTGGCGGCGGCGCTGTTCTTCGCGCTGATGTCGCCGCGCTTTTTGGGAACGCCCGCGGCACACAGCAAGCGGGAAGCCCTGTTGGGCTGGCTTCCATCGCGTCTGCAAGAGGTGGGCGACCTCGATCAACTGCCGCTTCCCATTCTGCACGACGTGTACATGCACTGCAGCTATGCGGACCTGCCCGGAAAACATGAGATAAAGCGCGCAATCAACCAGCTGATACGCAAGAAGGTCTTGCAGCAGAACCTTCCGGACCTCGATACCGCGACAGCGCGGGGCGAAAAGAACGGCAAGCCGGTCCTGATGATCGTGCTGGAATGGTTTTCGGCGACACACTCCATCTATCGCACCCACTCGTCCAGCATGCGGGCCTTGCGCGACAAATTCCACGTCGTGGCGCTGGGCGGCGACGCGCAAGTCGACGACGCCGGCCGTGCCGTGTTCGACGAATTCATTCCCCTGACCGGCGATTTGCGGAACATGCTGAAAGCCGTTCGCGGCGCCGCGGAAAAATATAGTCCTGCTATCCTTTATTATCCGGGTGTCGGCATGTTCCAGCCCACCATCTATCTTTCGAATATGCGCCTGGCGCCCGTTCAGGTGACGGCGCTGGGCCATGCCGCAAGCACCATGTCGCCGTTCATCGACTATTTCGCCGTCGATGAGGATTTCGCCGGCGAAGCGGAGACGTTTAGTGAGAATCGGCTGCTTCTACCCAAGGATGCCATGCCGCACATGCGGTCCGCTTCCGCGGCGCCGATCGCGCCGATATTGCGCGAAGCGCCCACCACCATCCGCATCGCGGTCGCGGCCACCACGATGAAACTCAATCCGCGGCTATTGAAAACATTCCGGCGCATCAGTGATACGTCGAAGGTGCCTGTGCATTTCGACTTCCTGACGGGGTTTGCCAGCGGCCTGACGCGCGAACAGATTCACGGCTTTGTCGGGCGCTATCTGCCCAATGCGACGGTGCATGGGCATCAGCCCTATGCGAACTACATGAAATGCGTCAACAACTGCGATCTGTTTCTCAATCCGTTTCCCTACGGCAATATGAACGGTGTCGCGGACATGGCTGCTGTCGGCATGGTCGGCGTGTGCCGCACGGGGCCGCAAACCCATGAGCGGATCGACGGCGGCATGTTCCGCCGCCTTGGATTGCCGGACTGGCTGATTGCGAAAACTGACGACGCCTATATCGCCGCGGCCCTGCGTCTGATCGAAAACCACGACGAACGCCTGGGCCTGCGTCGCGCTCTTATCCAACGCGGGGGCGACGCGCCGTTCTTGCAGGGACGTCCGGAGATTCTCGGTGAGCGGTTTCTGGAGTTGCTGAAACCCGCTGGGTGACTTGCCGCTTCCAAGTGAAATTTTCCGGTCTGGCCCATGCCCGCCCGCCTGATACACTCCGCCCGATTTGCGTCGGGAGTGGCCAATGGCCGGGCTTTGGTATGAAGAATTCGAGATCGGGCATGTTTTCCGCCACGACATCCATCGCACGGTGACGGAAACGGACAACCTTCTCATCACCACCCTGACGCACAACCCGGCCGCCATCCACCTCGACGCCGAATACAGCAAGACGTCGCCCTTTGGCCGGCCGCTTGTGAACAGCGTCTGGACACTCGGCTTTATGACCGGCGTTTCGGTGGGCGACACGACCTTGGGCACAACCATTGCCAATCTGGGCTGGGACGAGGTGCGGTTTCCCAAGCCGGTCTTCATCGGCGACACGCTGCGCGCCGAGACGACAGTGATGGAGAAGCGCGAAAGCAAATCGCGGGGCGACTCCGGCATCGTCGTGTTCAAGCACATGTGCCTTAACCAGCGCGACGAAACGGTCGCGACCTGCCTGCGTTCGGCGTTGATGTATAAAAAAGGCATGGGCAAATGAGTCTGCGCTCGATGCTGTTCGTGCCGGGCGACAGCGAAAAGAAGATCGCCAAAGCGGTGACCGGCCATGCCGACGCGCTGATATTGGACATCGAGGATTCGGTGACGCCGGACCGCAAGCCGTTCGCGCGCGAACTGGTTGCGGTGACGTTGAAAGCGCCGCGCAGACATAAGCTCTGGGTTCGCATCAATCCGCTCGACAGCGAATATGCGCTGGACGATCTTGCAGCGACCGTGGGCGGCAAGCCGGACTGCATCCTGCTGCCAAAGGCGAACGACGCCGGCGATGTGGTGCGGTTGGATCGGCATCTGACGGAAATCGAGAAACGCGAGGGCGTGACGCCAGGGGCGATCAAGGTTGTCGTGCTGGCCAACGAAACCGGCGCGTCCATGTTCACCATGGGCACTTACGCCAAGGGCGCGCCGCGGTTGCAGGGCATCACTTGGGGTGCGGAGGATTTGGCGGCTGCCGTTGGCGCATCCTCGAACAGCGACGAGAACGGCGAGCTGACAATGCTCTACAAGATCGCGCGCGCACTGTGCCTTGCGGCGGCTGCGGCGGCCGATGTGGACGCGGTGGACACGGTCTATACGAAAATCGGCGATCTCGATGGCTTGCGGAAAGTTTGCAACGACGCGCGCCGGGACGGCTTTCGTTCCAAGATGGCGATCCATCCCGAACAGGTTGCGATCATCAACGACGCGTTCACGCCCAGCCCTGCCGACGTCGCGCATGCCAAAGCCGTGGTCGAACTCTTCGCCGCCAATCCCGGTGTCGGAACGCTGAAGCTGGACGGGCGGATGCTGGACATCCCGCACCTGAAGCAGGCACAGCGCGTGCTGGCGCTGCATGCGCAATTCCGGAAAGCGTAGGATGGACTTTGCCCTGACGCCGGAACTGGAAGCCATTCGCGAGAATGTCGAGAAGATCTGCGCGCGTTTTCCCGATGAACACTGGCTGGCGCTGGATAACGAAGCGCGGTTTCCGAAAGAGTTTCACCGCGCCATGGCGGATGCCGGATTTCTCGGCATCACCATGCCGGAAGAATATGGTGGTGCGAACCTTGGCGTGACGGCGGCGGCCGTGATGATGAACACAGTCGGCAAGGGCCCCGGCACATTTGCCGCCTGCTCGACCATTCACATCAATCTGTTCGGGCCGCACCCCATCGTCGTGTTTGGCACGCCGGAGCAGAAGCAGCGCTGGCTTGTGCCGCTCATCAAGGGCGATGAGCAAACTTGCTTTGGCGTCACCGAGCCGGATGCCGGCCTGGACACCACGCATATCAAGACTCGTGCCGAACGCAGCGGCGGTGGCTATGTCGTGAACGGCCGCAAAGTGTGGACGACGACGGCGCAGGTCGCGCACAAAATCCTGTTGTTGACGCGCACCACGCCGATCGAGGATTGCAAAAAGCCGACAGACGGCATGACGCTTTTTTATACGGACCTCGATCGTTCCAAAATCGAAGTGAAACGCATCCCGAAAATGGGCCGCGCGGCGGTGGATTCCAACGCGGTTTTCATCGACGGCCTGTTCGTGCGAGAGGAGGATCGCATCGGCGATGAGGGCAAGGGCTTCTCTTATCTTCTGCACAGCCTCAATCCCGAACGCATCATGATCGGTGCGGAGGCAACGGGGCTCGGCCAACGCGCGCTCGCCAAGGCGGCGCGTTATGCGCGGGAACGCGTTGTGTTCGGGCGACCCATAGGCCAGAACCAGGCAATCGCCCATCCGCTTGCCGAAGTATGGGCCGAGTTGGAAGCCGCCTATGCGATGTGCCTCAGGGCCGCGTCCTTATATGACGCAGGCAAACCGTGCGGGCCGGAGGCCAACGCCGCGAAGCTGCTGGGCGGCCGCGCCGGATTTCACGCCGCCGAGCGTGCGGTGCTGACGCATGGCGGCATGGGATATGCCAAGGAATATCACGTCGAGCGCTATTTCCGCGAGTCGCTGATCGCGCGCATCGCGCCGGTGAGTGAAGAGTTGATCCTCTCTCACATCGCCGAGCGCGTACTGGACCTGCCGAAATCCTATTAGGGCTTTGCCGGCGCGACACGCCACACGACATTGCCGACATCGTCCGCCACCAGCAGCGCGCCGTCTTTCGCGACGGTCACGCCGACAGGCCGGCCATGCGCGACGCCGGTTTGCGGATTGAGAAAGCCGGTCAGGAAATCCTGCGGCAAGCCCTGCGGCTTGCCGTCCGCGAATAACACGAACACGACTTTGTAGCCGCTCATCTGCGCCCGGTTCCAGGAACCGTGTTCACCGATAAACGCGCCGCCCTGATATGCCGCGGGGAATTCCTTCGCGTCGTAGAACGTGAAGCCCAGCGGCGCGACATGCGAACTCAGCGCATAGTCCGGCGCGATGGCCTTCGCCACCATATCGGGATTTTGTGGCTGCACGCGGCTATCAACGTGCTGGCCGTAATAGGACCACGGCCAGCCATAAAACGCGCCGGGTTTCACGCCGGTGATGTAGTCGGGCACCAGATCGTCGCCGAGCTGGTCGCGCTCGTTCACTGCCGTCCACAACACATGCGTCGTCAAATTCCAGTCCATGCCATTGGGATTGCGCAGGCCGGAGGCATAGATTTTCTCGCCCGATCCATCCGGATTGATCTCCAGAATATCGGCGCGGCGTTTCTCGAACGACATGCCTTTCTCGGCGATGTTCGTGTCGGAGCCGACAGCGACGTAGATTTTCTCGCCATCTTCGCTGGCGATGATGTTGCGCGTCCAGTGATGGCCGGTCGGCAGGTCGAGAATCTTTTTGCCCGGCTCAGTAATCTGCGTCTCGCCGTCCTTATAGGGATAGCGCACGACGCCATCGGTATTGCCGACATAGAAACTGCCGTTCAACAGCAGCATGCCATAGGGCTGGTTCAACCCCTTCAGGAAAACGGTTCGTACATCGGGAACGCCGTCGCCATTGGTGTCGCGCAGCAGCACGATCTCGTTGGCGCTCTTACCCGTCGCGTGGCTTTTTTCATCCAGCCAGCGCTCGACAACGCTTTCGACGGAGTTGAGCGGCGAGGGTTCGGACGATGTCTCCGCGACCAGCACGTCGCCGTTCGGAAGCACATAGACCCAGCGCGGATGGTCGAGATCGCCCGCGAAGCGCGTGACGGTGAAACCGGGTGGCGCGATGGGAGTCGCGCCCGCCGGCCAGGGCGTGACGGAATTCACATTCATCGTCGGAATGGTCTGCGGCGCGGGCGCGGGCAGCTTGGGGTTCGCGCCGTAATTCGATTTCGGCGGCGGGTGGCCGGAATCGCAACCGGCAAGCGCCAGAATGCCCGCCGCGATCAATGCGGTAGAGAAAAGGTTTCGCATGATATTCTCCCGTCAATATCCGTCGCCGCGCATCACGCGCCCGTGCGCTGTTTGAAAAATTCGATGACGCGCTGCTCGGCGGCTTTGGTGGGTTCGCCGTCCACGTCTTTCATGTTGATGGTCAGGACCGAGTGTGGTCCACGGCCACCGGGCGCCGCATCCTTGTCTTCCAGTTCGATGGCTTCGAAGCGATCGCCGAATGTCTCTTTGTAAAACTGGAACCGCTCCGGCGGAACGGCCGGATCGCCTTTGAAGCGCAGACCGATCATGGAGAGGTCCTCCTTTTCCATGCGCTCCTTGGCGCAGTGGATTTCGGCCGGGGTGGCATCCGTCTTGTACTGCTTGTTTTTCCCAAGCGCGGGAATGGAGGGCTGAGACAGCACGGGTGCGACCACCGAAGGCTCCGTCATCATTGCCAGCGCATAGCCGCCCGTAAAGCACATGCCCACGGCGCCGACACCTTTGCCGCCACATTCCGCATGAACCTTTCGCGAAAGCGCGCACAGCCAATCGACGATGGGACTGGATTTGTCGTTTGCCCAGACATTGAACTCGCGGGCGATGCAGATGTTCTTGAGAATTTGCCCCACGGCATAACCCATCGTGACCG
>DATCFN010000244.1:0-2069 GCA_036509475.1 Rhizomicrobium sp.
CGGGACGAACCCGGCCATGACGTGATAAGCGGTACTCAATCCGCAGCCGGCCCCAGATATTTCGCAAACCAGTCCGCCGCATCCTGCGCGGCCTGCGCATGGCATTTCTCGCCGGGATAGACGTCGAAATGGCCGCAGGCATATTCCTTCAATTCCTTGGGCTCGCCCGCGCGCGCGAAAGCGGCGCGCACATCGGCGATGGGAATCAGCGCGTCTTTCTGCGCGGCGATGATGAGAAGCGGGCGCGGCGCGATCAGCTCGATCAGCGAGGCAGGCGCATATTCCACCATGCGCGCGAGGCTTTCGAGCGTGGTGTGGTTCACCCAGTTGGGCGCGTCCTGCTTGAACCATGTGTCCTGCGCACCGGGAAAGATACACGGCTCGCCCAGCGGCGCGGTGATCGCGATCTCGCCTGCGGGCTTTGCGGCATTGCGCGCCGCGTGATCCGCACTGAGCAGCGCCAGAACATTCGCGAGCCCTTCCCTGCCCAGCATCCTGGTCAGCGAGGACGCAAGGTTGATCGCCGGCACCTGCGCCACCACCGCCTTCACGCGCGGATCGAGCCCGCCGAAGAACAGCGCATGGCCGCCCGAATAGGAGGTGCCCCACAGCCCGATGCGTTCGGCATCGACGAAAGACTGTGCCGACAGCCAATCCATCGCGGCGCGCAGATCGTCATGCTGGGTTTGCGGCAATATCTGGCCGCGCGGTTCGCCATCGCTGGCACCGAGAAAGCGATAGTCGAACACCAGCACGACGAAGCCACGCGCTTCGAACACGCGGGCAAATTCGTCCAGCCCCTGCTCCTTCACGGTGGAGAAGCCGTGCGTCATCAGAATGGCGGGAGCTTTCGCCGGCGCGTCGTCGGGGCGATAAAGCCAGCCGCGGCAAAGGGTGCCGTGACTGTTGAAGGATATATCGGATCGCATGGCGGATCTCCTGCGCGCCTGAAAGATACGAAGCGCGGGCGCGATTGGATTTGCGCGTCTTTCTAAAGCGGCGCGTTCCTGGCACCGGACAGCGGCAGGAACGTCACCACCAGTGCCAGCGCGCCGACGGCGAGCCACAGCCAGTAGCCCGCCTGGTAATGGCAGATCGGCACCGGGCCGCTATCGTCCTGCCACGCCGTCCACCACCACGCCGTGGCCGCCAGAACGGCTGCGGGAATGCCCAGCCAGATCGGCGCGCGCCGGTGGAAGATCAGCAACAGCGCGATGAGCACGATGAAGATATTGGCGAACCACGCCGGCATCATTTCCAATACACCGAACCAGCCGAACAGCAACAGGAACCATCCGCCCGTATCGCGATAACCCGCATTGCAACTGCTGAAGGCAGGCAGCACCAGCGACACGATCCACAATCCAAGGATCAGAAACCCCGCACTGCGGCGCGAAAACAAATCGCTCATCGACGTCCCCCCGAACGAACAGCGTGACGGCAGCAGACTACTAGGACGGCATCCGCGCAAGTCCGGCGGATTCCAACTCGGCCATGCGCTCTTTGGCGCGCAGCTTCACGCTCTCGCTTTTGAGCTGGCCGCAGGCGGCCATGATGTCCCGGCCGCGCGGCGTGCGCACCGGCGAGGCGTAACCGGCGCGGTTCACGATCTCCGCGAATTTTTCGATCTGCTCCCAGTCCGAACATTCATACGGCGCGCCGGGCCACGGATTGAACGGGATCAGATTGATCTTCGCCGGAATGCCTTTGATGATCTTCACCAATTCCTTCGCGTCGGCGAGGCTGTCGTTGATGCCTTTCAGCATCACATATTCGAACGTGATGCGGCGTGCGTTGGAGACGCCGGGATAATCGCGGCAGGCTTGCAAGAGTTCGGCGATTTTGTATTTCTTGTTGATCGGCACGATGACGTCGCGGACTTCGTCGCGCGCGGCGTGTAGCGAAATCGCCAGACCCGATCCGATCTCCGCACCGGCGCGCGCGATCATCGGCACGACACCGGCGGTGGAAAGCGTGACGCGGCGCTTGGACAGTGCGAGGCCATCACCATCGGTGACGAGCGCCAGCGCCGCCTTCACATTGTCGAAATTGTAGAGCGGCTCGCCCAT
>DATCFN010000245.1:0-3012 GCA_036509475.1 Rhizomicrobium sp.
CATAGCGCACCAGATCGAACGAGCCGGTACGCACTTGCGCGATCGTGCCGGGCGCAGCATCGAGTGCCGACGTCCATATCGTCTGGATGGAGTCGATGGCGAGAATGCCGGGCGTCGGCCCCGCTTCGAGTGTCGCCAATATATCTTCAACGGATGTTGCCGCGCCGAGCGACACCGGCGCGTCCGACAGTCCCATGCGCGCGGCGCGCAAACGCACCTGCGCCATCGCTTCTTCGCCGGAGATATAGACGGCGCGACCGCCGCTTTTGGCATATTCGGCCAGCGCTTGAAGGATCAGCGTCGATTTTCCGACGCCGGGGTCGCCGCCGATGAGCAGCGCAGAACCTGGCACCAAGCCGCCGCCGCAGACGCGGTCAAATTCGGGAATGCCGGTCGGGCGGCGCGGCGGTGCATCGTCTTCGGTCTTCAAGTCTTCCAAGGTGAAACGGCGGCCGCGTTTGCGCGGACCGGCGCCCGCGCCAATCGGGATCGCGCCCGCTTCTTCGACGACGGTGTTCCAGCCGCCGCAGGCTTCGCATTTGCCCGACCATTTGGGCGTGACGGTGCCGCAGCTTTGGCAGGTGAAAGAGGCGGAAGATTTGACCATGATTCTATTCTAGCACGAGCGTCAAGCCTGAAAGGGAGCCAACAATCACTCGACCTCCAATGGATAGTAGCGCGAAGTTTGCGGATCGTAACAATCCAGACCAGACGCGCTGCCCAACGAGATCACGAGCGGCAACACTTTCTTGTAATAATCCCATCTGATGCCGAAATCGATAAACTGGCCGTTCGCATCACCAATCAGAGGGCCGTCAGACCAGGCTGTATCGACCACCTTTTCGCTTGGTTCGGGATAAGCCTTTGCCAGTTGCTCCACGAAGTTCGCTATCTGTGGCGCCGGACGTTCGATTGGTGGATTGTGCAATGCTTCCACACGACTCAGGAAATCCGGCGCTGTGGGTGAAAGCGCCAGAATTGGAAGCCAACACCAAAAGTTTGCAGACATCGACCCTCCTTATTCAAAATCCCTCATTCTTCTTCGACCTGAAACGCGAACACACGCCCACGCGAAGTTGGATCCCAGCCGGCTTCCATCGCGGCGCGGATGCCGGCTTCGATCACGCCAGGCATGATCCGTGGGCGTTCCAGATTGCGCACCGGTCCCGGTTTCCATTTCGGATAAGGATATTCCAATAGCAATTCCTTGTGATTGCCTTCGGTCAGCTTCACCGAAATGGCGAGGCCGCGAGGGCCATCGGTATGCCATTTGGGTTCGCGTTCCAGTGTCCAGACAAGTTCGTATCCATCCACCACGACCTTGGCTTCGACAGACCGTTTGGCGCGGCTGTGCGCCACTTACGCCTTCACCTGCATCTTGATCGGTCCTTCGGCGCGGCCGTGGATGAACTGATCGACGTAAGGGTTGCCGCTGTGGTCGATATCGGCGGTCGGTCCCTGCCAGATGATCTTGCCCTGATAGAGCATCGCGATGCGGTCGGAGATTTTGCGCGCGCTGACCATATCATGCGTGATGGAGACGGCGGTAACGCCGAGGTCTTTCACGGTGGAGACGATCAGATCGTTGATGATATCCGCCATGATGGGATCGAGGCCTGTCGTCGGTTCGTCAAAGAAGAGGATTTCGGGATCAGCAGCGATGGCGCGCGCGAGGCCTACACGCTTCTGCATACCGCCGGACAATTCCGACGGTGACAGCAATGCCACTTCGGGGCCGAGGCCGACCTTGGCCAGTTTCTGGATCGCGATGTCGCGCGCCTGCTTGCGCTTCATGCCGCGGCCCTGGATGAGACCGAAGGCGACGTTCTCCCAAACCGGAAGCGAGTCGAACAGCGCCGCGCCCTGAAACAGCATGCCGAATTTCTTCAGCACGTCTTCGCGCGCGCGGCCGGAAAGATGTGTTGTCTCTTTGCCATCGACGAAAATCTTGCCCGCTTCCGGATGCAAAATTCCCAGCACCGATTTGATCGTCACCGATTTGCCGGTGCCGGAGCCGCCGATGATGACGACGCTTTCGCCCGGTGCGATGGCCAGATCGACGCCGTCCAGAACCACTTTCGGTCCGAAGCGTTTCTTGACGCCCTGCAGTTGGATTTTTGCCGTCGTGTCCATCGCGCCTCAGTTGGTGAAGAGGATGGAAGTGAGAAGATAGTTCGCGGCGAGAATGAGGATGGAGGACGACACGACCGCGTTGGTCGTCGCCGTGCCCACGCCTTGCGCGCCACCCTTGGAATTAAACCCGCTATAGCAACCCATCAGTGCGATGATAAAACCGAACACCGCCGCCTTGATGAGGCCGGACTGGACGTCATGGCCGGTGACGAAGTCCGCGGTATTCTTCAGATACACGGCGCCGTTGAAGCCCAGGCTCTTGGTCGAGACGAGATAACCGCCGAAGACGCCGATGCTGTCCGCGATGGCGACGAGGATCGGCATGCAGATCACCGCCGCGATCAGACGCGGCACGACGAGATATTTGACGGGGTTGGTCGAGAGCGTTGTCAGCGCGTCGATCTGCTCGGTCACTTTCATCGTGCCGATTTCGGCGGCGATGGCAGCGGCAACGCGACCCGCAACCATCAGGCCGGCGATGACAGGACCAAGCTCGCGCGTGATGCCCAGCACCACGATCTGCGGCACGATGGCTTCGGCGCCGTAACGGTTGCCGCCAATATAGATTTGCAGCGCCAATGCGCCGCCGGTGAAGAATGCGGTGAGGCCGACAACCGGCAGCGAGAACCAGCCGATGCGCATCATCTGCTGGAGAATGAGATTCCAGTAAATCGGCGGGCGCACAATGCTGCTGACGGCCGAGAAGGTGAAGCGCGTCAACGCGCCAATCTGCGCGAGCAGGCCCATCACCGTGCGGCCAATGGCGGCGAGGAAATTCATCGCGCACCGTCCACATAATGGCGCGGCACGCGCGCGCCCATCGACGTGATCAATTCGTAATTGGCTGTATCGGCAGTCGCGGCAGCGTCTTCGAGGCTG
>DATCFN010000246.1:0-15527 GCA_036509475.1 Rhizomicrobium sp.
GGCTGGGTGACGGCGGAATACGGCATGCTGCCGCGCTCGACGCATGAGCGCATGCGGCGTGAAGCGGCACAGGGCAAACAGTCCGGCCGTACACAGGAGATCCAGCGATTGGTAGGCCGTTCGCTGCGCGCCATCGTGGACACATCGGCGCTCGGCGAACGGCAGATCGTCATAGACTGCGATGTGCTGCAGGCGGATGGTGGCACGCGCACCGCCTCGATCACCGGCGGGTTTGTAGCGCTCAGCCAATGTGTAGCGTTTATGAAGAAGACCGGCATGGTGACCAAGCCCGTCATCAAGGACAGTGTCGCTGCGATTTCCTGCGGTATCTGGAAAGGCGAGCCGATTCTGGATCTGGATTACGACGAAGATTCCACCGCCGAGACGGACGCCAATTTCGTGATGACGGGATCGGGCGGACTGGTCGAGATTCAAGGCACCGCGGAAGGTGCGCCGTTCAGCGACGACGAATTCGGCCAGCTTTTGAAGTTGGCGCGCAAAGGCATCAACGAATTGGTGGCGTTGCAGAAAAAGGTCCTCGAATGAAACTTCCGCGCGGCAGCACGCTGGTTCTGGCCTCTCACAACAAAGGCAAGTTGCGGGAGATTGGCGAACTGCTCGCGCCGTTTGGCCTCGACGTGAAAAGCGCGGCAGCGCTCGGTCTGCCGGAGCCGGAGGAAACCGAAACCAGTTTCATCGGCAACGCGCTTTTAAAAGCCCGTGCCGCGGCGAAGGCGAGCGGACTACCGGCGCTGGCCGACGATTCGGGGCTCGTCGTCATAGCGTTGAACGGCGCGCCGGGCGTCTATTCCGCGCGCTGGGCAGGCGAAGACAAGAATTTCCTGACCGCGATGGAACGTGTCGAGCGCGAGCTGCTGCAGAAGAATGCGGCAGACCGTTCCGCGAAGTTCGTCTGCGTGCTGGCGCTGGCGTTGCCGGACGGCGAAGAGCAGGTCTTTGAAGGCGACGTGCGTGGCACGCTCGTCTTTCCGCCGCGCGGCACCAGAGGCTTCGGCTATGACCCGATCTTCGTCATGGAGGGGATGACTGAGACGTTCGGCGAAATAGACCCTGCGCTCAAACACGCAAGCAGCCACCGCGCCAAGGCGTTCGAGAAAATGCTGAACAGCGGCATATTTGGATGAGCATGGGCTTTCTTCTCCGCGCCTCCGCGTCTCCGCGTGCCACATTTTTTCCACGCGGAGACGCGGAGGCGCGGAATAGTATTCTGCCCATTCACCTGCAGAGTTGGCTGCGCCGCGCATGAGCGGTTTTGGCATCTATATTCACTGGCCGTTTTGTGCCGCGAAATGTCCCTATTGCGACTTCAATTCTCATGTTCGTGCCAAGCTAGACGAACAAGCATGGATCGACGCGATCCTGCGCGAATTGGAATACACGGCCGAGTTGCAGGGCGTTGGTCGCCCCATCGTGCAGACGATCTTTTTCGGCGGTGGCACGCCGTCGCTGATGAGCGGCAAGGCGGTCGGCGGCGTGATCGACAAAATCGCGCGTCTGTCGCGCATGGCGAACGACGTCGAGATCACTTTGGAATCCAATCCCGCCAGCGCCGATGCGACACGCTTTGCTGATTATCGCGCGGGCGGCGTCAACCGCGTGTCGCTGGGCGTGCAGGCGCTGAACGATGCCGACCTGAAAATGCTGGGCCGTTTGCACGATGTCGCCGAAGCCAAAGCCGCGCTGGCGATGGCGATGAACACCTTTGAGCGCGTGTCGCTCGATCTGATTTACGCACGGCCCGATCAGACCGAAGAGCAATGGCACGCCGAATTGCGAGAAGCGCTGAGTTTCGGCACCGAACATCTATCGCTTTATCAGCTTACCATTGAACCGGCGACGCCATTCGCGACGCTCGCGCGCACCGGTTCGTTGAAGCCGCTGGATGATGACCGCGCCGCCTCGCTCTATGAAATCACGCAGGAGATGACCGAAGCCGCCGGCCGTCCCGCTTACGAAATCTCCAATCATGCGAAACCCGGCGCGGAGAGCCGCCACAATCTTCTTTACTGGCGTTATGGTGCTTATGCCGGCGCCGGGCCTGGCGCGCATGGCCGGCTCGACATCGGCGGCAAGCGAATCGCGACATCGACCGAGCGCCTGCCCGAACGCTGGCAACAGAATGTCTCGCGCCGCGGCCACGGCATCATCGAGCAAAGCGAAATTTCCAACGAAGACGCGGCGCGCGAACATCTGCTGATGAATCTGCGTCTTGCTGAAGGCATCGACATCGCCGCCTATCGCGCCCGTTGGAACACCGAGCCGAACGCGCAACGCGTCGCGGAATTATCCGCGGATGGCTTTCTGCGCACCGACAACGGCCGCCTGATCGCGACGCCGAAAGGCTGGCTCGTCCTTAACAAGCTGATTGCGGAAATTGCGGATTAGGACGCCGGCTTCTTTTCCGGCTCGGCAGGTTTCTCGAAGGTGTGCGGGGCCGGATCGACGACGCGAAACCCGTCCGGCTCCACGCTCAGTATCGCAAGGCCACGCTCCGACGTGCCGTCGGCATTGAAGCGGAAGATGCCATCTATGCCCGCAAACCCGTTGGGATCGGTCAGCGCGTTGGCGGTGAAGCGATGATAGGGCTCGCCCGCCGATAACAACGCCACCAGCGATACCGCGTCATAGGCCAGCGTGGCCAGTTGCGGGGGCACGGCGCCGAAGGCCGCCTTGTATTTCGCATTGAACGCTTCGTCGGAATTGGGTGCGGGCGCCGCGAAGATACCGCCTTCCAGCGAAGTCTCCTTGTTGTTGGCCTGGTCGTACCAGAGGCCCGATCCCAGCAACTTCACCTTGGTTGTGTCCAGGCCGTTATCGGACAAGGTCGGGGCAAGCTCGCGCAAGGCCTGTCCGCCCTCTGCGATCAAAACGGCATCGGCATTGGACGTGCCGACATTGTGGACTGCTGTTCCTTGCACCGCCGGATCGAGCTTTTCGACATCGACGACCTGCCCGCCATCCGCTGTGGCTTCCGCTTTCATCGCGTCGCTGACGTGCTGGCCATAGGATGTGGGCGGCACCAGTGCCGCGAAATTCTTGTGACCCTGTGATGCCGCATAAGAAATGATGCGGCGGATTTCATTTTCCGGCTGGAAGCTCAGCAGATAGACGCCGTTTCCCGCCACCGTCTTGTCGGTGGAGAAGGAAATCACCGGCACGACACGATCGCGCGCCAGCGGCGCCACAGCGCTCACCGAGGCGGAGAACAACGGCCCTACGATCACTTCCGCACCCTGCGCCAGCAGCGAGCGCGCGCCGTTGGCAGCACTTTCCGGCGTGGAACCTTCATCGGCGCTGATCAGGATGATGTTCGGATTGTTGGCGTCGAACAGCGCAAGCTGCGCCGCCTTCATGAGGCTGTTGGCCAACACGCGGGTTTGCGCCGATCCGTTGGAAAAAGGCAGCAGCAAGCCGATGCGCACCGGCGTCTTGCCGGCGGGAATATTGCCGAGGCGCAGAAAATTCGGTTCGTCCGACAGCATGGGATGGGTATTGGGTGGGGGCGGCGCTTCGGGCGCGGCGGGTCCGATGGGGCTGGCCGGCTTAGGCGTCAGCGGCGCGGTCTGGCAGCCTGCCAGCGTGACACTCGCAACCAGGCCTGCGATGGCGCAGAATCGGCGGGCCGTCAGGGACGGGCGGAACGAAAAAGCCAATGTCATGGGAGGCAACTCTCGGCGCGAAGACGGATAGATCAGGGAGCAAGCCTATTCCGGACAAGGAAAAATCGCAAAGCGCCAGCGAACTCGCGCCGGGGCTTTATGTCACCGCCACGCCGATAGGCAATGCGCGCGATATAACGTTGCGCGCGCGCGATGCCTTGGCAAATTGCGACCTGATCGCGGCGGAAGATACACGCGTCACCTCGCGGCTGCTGTCGATTTACGGAATTTCCAAATCGCTGACGGCCTATAACGACCACAACGCCGCGCGCGAGCGTCCTCGGCTTTTGGCCAAGCTGCATGCCGGGGCGCGGATCGTGCTGGTCAGCGATGCCGGGACGCCGCTGGTTTCCGATCCTGGCTATAAGTTGGTGCGCGAGGTTCTGGCCGAAGGCTTGCCCGTGCACGCCCTGCCCGGCGCGTCGGCGCCGCTGACCGCGTTGGCACTGGCCGGCTTGCCGACCGACCGGTTTCTGTTTGCGGGCTTTTTGTCGTCGAAACAGGGCGAGCGGCGCACGACCTTGGAGGAACTGCGGGGGGTTCGCGCCACGCTGATCTTTTTTGAATCGCCGCAACGTCTTGGCGCCTCGCTGGCCGACATGCGCGAAATTTTCGGCAACCGCCCCGCCGCCGTCGCGCGTGAGCTGACCAAGTTGCACGAGGAAATCCGGCGCAACGATCTGGATACGCTGGCGAAGTCTTACGCCGGGGCGGAGCCGCCCAAAGGCGAGGTCACAGTCTTGGTCGGGCCGCCGCTGGACGCTGCACCGGATTTTGCCCATGCGGAAAAATTGCTGGCGCAGGCTTTGGAATTCATGCCGGTTCGGGCCGCCGCCGATCTGCTGGCCGAAGCACTCGACCTGCCCCGCCGAGAAACCTATGCGCGCGCGCTTGCGCTCAAGAAAAATGCCCAGGCGTAGTCTTGCGATACGCCGAAAGGCGGAACAACGCGGGCGGCGCAGCGAGATCTGGGCCGCGTTGCTGCTGCTTGCAAAGTTCTATCGGATTCTAGGGTGGCGCGTGCGCACGCCGCTGGGCGAAATCGACCTGATCGCGCGCACCCCAAACGGGCTGATCTGCTTCATCGAGGTCAAAGCGCGCGGCGATTCCTTGAGCGCGGCGCAGTCGCTTGGCGGCCGTCAGCAAGGCCGTATCGCCCGCGCGGCCATGCATTATCTGGCACAGCATCCGAAGCTGGCGGGCAAGGGGATGCGGTTCGACGTCATCGCCGTGGCGCCGGGAAAATTCCCGCGGCACTATCGCAATGCTTGGCGCGATGAGTAAGCGTATCCGATGCCAAACTGCACTAGACTAGGGCCATGATCGATCCGTCGGATTATCTCAGGCAACTCGGCGCGGCGGGCGATGGCCCGCACGATATCGCCGTGGCGGCGCTGATGCTGTCTTCGCTGGATCATGCCGGCCGCTCGTTCGAACCGTACGAAGTGCATCTGGAAGAAATCGCCGAAGCCGCGCGCGGCGAAGCGCGGCTTGCGGTTCATGCAGAAGATGGTGCCCGTGCGCTCTCCACGCTGATGGCCGGCCGTTTCGGTTATGACGGCGACCGGCTGTCTTATGACGATCCACAGAACGCCGACATGATGACGGTGATCGATCGGCGGCGTGGTCTGCCTGTGGCGCTCGGCATTCTCTATCTCCACGCGGCAAGGGCGGCGGGATTTGAGGCCTGCGGGCTGAACTCGCCGGGACATTTTTTGCTGCGCTTGTCGTTGCGCGGGCATGAGGCATTGCTCGACCCGTTCAACGGCGGCGCCGCGCTTGATACCGAACGGCTGGGCGTGCCACCGGCTATGCGAACGCCGGGGCCGGATGACCCGCGCCTGTCGCAAACGGTCAGCGATGTTGAAGTGCTGTTGCGGCTGCAGAACAATTTGAAGCTGCGCGCCCTCAATAGCGGCGAACGGGTTCGGGCACTGGAAATAACCAAGCGCATGGTGCTGATCGCGCCGCGAAGCCCGGATTTGTGGATCGATCTGGCGCGTTTGAGCGAGTCTTCGGGGGCCCTGGGCGCGGCGCAGAAGGCCTATGAAGCCTGCCTCACTTTGGCGAAAAGCGGACAGGGCTTACATAATGAAGCAGCCCTCGGCCTTCAGGCGCTCAAGCGCCGTCTTAACTAGGATTTTCTTATGGCGTTCACAGTCGCTATCCAGATGGACCCGATCGACAAGATCGACATCAATGGGGATTCCACTTTTGCACTGGCGCTGGAAGCGCGGGCGCGCGGTCATTCGCTGCTCTATTATGGCCCGCGCGATCTGACATTCCGTGACGGCCTTGTGACGGCGCGTGTGCGCCCGCTGGATGTGCGCAACAAGAAAGGCGACCACTTCACGCTGGGCGATGCATCGGTCATCGACCTGGCGACGACCGACGTGGTTCTGATGCGGCAAGACCCGCCTTTCGACATGGCCTACATCACGGCGACGCATATTCTCGAACGCATCCATCCCAAAACGCTGGTGGTGAACGATCCTTTCCATGTGCGCAACGCGCCGGAGAAAATCTTCGTCACGCTTTTCAAAGGGTTGATGCCGCCAACGCTGATAACTTC
Organism: Rhizomicrobium sp.; assembly: GCA_036509475.1. Taxonomy (GTDB): domain Bacteria; phylum Pseudomonadota; class Alphaproteobacteria; order Micropepsales; family Micropepsaceae; genus Rhizomicrobium. Next base: position 6,253 of record DATCFN010000246.1, read on the forward strand.
CGACCGCGCTGAGATCGACGCGTTCCGGGCCGAGCACCACGACATCATCCTGAAGCCGCTTTACGGAAACGGCGGCGCGGGCGTGTTTCGCGTGAAGGACGGCGACGAAAATCTTGGCTCCATGCTGGAGATGTTCACGGCCTTCTATCGCGAGCCGATCATCATCCAGCGTTACGTCCCCGAGGTGCGCAAAGGCGACAAACGCATCATCCTGGTCGATGGCGAAGTGGCGGGCGCGATCAACCGCGTGCCGGCGCAGGGCGAGGCGCGCTCCAACATGCATGTCGGCGGCAAGGCAGAGGCGACGGTGCTGACGCAGCGCGAGAAGGACATTTGCGCCGTGCTGGCGCCCGAACTGAAAGCCCGCGGCCTGATCTTCACCGGCATCGACGTGATCGGCGACTACCTGACCGAGATCAACGTCACCTCGCCCACCGGCATCCAAGAGGTGAAGCGTTTCGGCGGTGCGGACATTGCCGCCCTGATCTGGGACGCCGTCGAAAAGCGGCGCAAAGCTTGAGGGCCGTGGGCTTTTTATCCACGGCCTTGACACAATGCTTATATATGTTGGGAAGCTGTTGAACGAAGATTGGTGACTCCATGTTGACCATTCGCAAATCCGAAGATCGCGGCATGACCAGGATCGATTGGCTCGACAGCAAGCACAGCTTTGCTTTCGGTGATTATGACGATCCGGAGCATGTCAATTTCGGGCCACTGCGCGTCATCAACGAAGATATCGTGGCGGGCGGCGGCGGCTTTCATCCGCACCAGCATCGCGACATGGAGATCGTGACCTACATGCTGTCCGGCGCGCTGAGCCACAAGGATTCGCTCGGTACCGGTTCGACCATTCGGCCCGGCGAGATTCAGCGCATGAGCGCGGGCACCGGCATCACCCATGCCGAGTTCAATGCCTCGAAAACGGACGCGGCGCATTTTCTGCAAATCTGGATCATGCCGTCGGAGAATGATCTCGATCCGTCCTATGAACAGAAGACGATCGATGCGGAAGCGGTGAAGAACAAGTTCTCGCGCATCGCTTCGCCCGATCCGCGCGCCAACGAAGTGCGCCTGATGCAGGACGCGGAAATCTGGGCCGCGCGTTTCGACGGCGAGGAAGAAGCGGCGCACATGCTGCAGCCGGGCCGCAAGGCATGGCTGCAGGTGGTTCGCGGCGCGGTCGAAGTGGCGGGAGAGAATCTTGGCACTGGCGACGCGGCGGCGATCACGGACGTGGAAACGATCCTCGTGCGCGCGCATGGGCCCGCTGAAGTTCTGCTCTTCGATATGTCGTGATCAGGATTTTTTCGTGAGATCCGGCAGGCCGAAGCGCGCGCGATAGCGCGGCACCATGTCCAGCAGCGAAACGTAGATCAGCACGTCGGTCGTCGAGAACTGATGATCGATGACGGCGCCTTCGCCGATCTGCGCGCCAACGCGCACATAGCCCTTTATCAGCGGCGGCAAAGCGTGAAGGCCTTCGCGCGGATTGATCTGGTCCTTGGGCATCAGGTTCATGTCGACATAAAGCCGCGGCAGCGCACGGGCGCGAATATCTTCGCGCATCGGATGAAAGTGATGCAGATAGGATAGCGGCATCGCCACGGATTGCGGATCGGTGCCGGGGAACGAGGCGCAGCCGAACATCACATCGATCTTGTGGCGCGCGACGTAAGCCATGACGCCGCTCCATAGCAGCTGCACGACGAACGGCTTGGTGCGGTATTCCTTGGCGACGCAGGAGCGGCCAAGCTCCAGAAGTTTCGTGCCCTTCTGAACGCTGTTGAGCAGCTTGGAAATATCGAACTCGCCGCTGGTGTAAAAGCCGCCGGCGCGGAGCGCGCCTTCGTTGCGTAGAAGGCGATAGCACCCCATCACCACGGCCTGCCCGTCTTCGTCGACGGTGGAACGGTCGATGGCGAGCAGGTGGTCGCAGAACGGATCGTATTTGTCGAAGTCGCGGCGGTCCGCTTCCATGGCCGGCGTCGGCACGGCGCCCAGTTCTTCGTAGAAGACGCGATAGCGCACGCGCTGCGCCGCTTCGACTTCAGCCTGTGTTTCGGCGACACGAATTTCGAGTTCGTCGGTGGCGACCAGAATCGGCCACTGCGGGCGGCGCTCTTCGATCGGGCCGGTGTCGTGAACGTTCACCAAGCGGGAATTCCTTAGCGCGGCGCCGCCTCCCGAAGAGCCAGCAGGCCGGATAGTGTCACAATCCTACAAAAACCGCCCCGCCCCGGCAAACCTCCGCCGATTCTGTGACATTTCCGCGTCGTATCAGGCCGGAACAACACTAGGCTCCGGTTCGCGATGGTAAACCCAAGTCATAAGCACAAGAGCGATAAGACCGGTCAGCGCGGTTGCAACAAAGAAGGGAACAAAGCCGACGACTTTGTCGGAGAGCGCTGCGAGGCCGGGCACCCAGGTATCAAAGAGATGCCGGTGACCGCTCAGCCAGTCGACAAAGAATCCCGACAGGCCGCCAAGCAGTTTTCCCGGCAATGCATAGAAGGAACTGAACAGCGCATACTGCGTGGCCGTGAAGGCGACGCTGGTCAGGCTCGACATGTAGGCGAGAAGTGCGGTGCCGGCGAATCCAGACGCGATATTCTCGATGACGATGGCGGCGCCGAACATTCCCAGATTGTGTCCGCTCGCGGCCAGTGCGGCGTAAGCCAGATTGCCCAGAATCACGGCGAACAGTCCGATGTAGAGCGAACGCTTGATACCGAAGCGGAACACGAAGAAGCCGCCGAGAAGCGCGCCGGCAATCGTCACCCACACGCCGATCAATCCGGACATGGTGCCGATTTCGCCGAGCGAAAAGCTCTGCCGATACATGGGGCGGGCGACCGTGCCCATGATGAAGTCCGGCAATCGATAGCTGCCGATCATCGCGAGGATAAGAAGCCCCGACCATCCATGTTGGCGAAAGAAATCGACAAAGGGCGCGATCACCGCGCCATAGAACCATGCCAGCGATGCACCGATGCCACCGCGGACCTTGAGCGATTTCTCCGCCGCGGCGACGTCTTCGCTGGCGTCGCGCTCCGGCGGGCGTGTCGCGAAGAGCGCCGCGCCCATGCCGAGGAAGATCAGGCAACCGAGAAAGACCAGCGCCGCATGCCACGATACGGATTGCGCGATGAGAGGCGCGAGCGCCGCCGTCGCCAATGCCGTCAACCGATAGCCAAGCTGATATGCGCCCAGCATCGTGCCTTGTTCTTCGGCTGGTGCGACCTCGATGCGCCAGGCATCGACGGAGATATCCTGGCTAGCGCCGGAGAAACCCAGCAGCAGCGCAAACAGCGCGACATGAAGAAGTTGCGTATGCGGGTCCGACAGCCACAGCCCAATGAAGGCGATCAGGATTCCGAGTTGCGCCACCAGCATCCACGAACGGCGCTTGCCGAGAAGCCCGTGCAGAACGGGCAGCTGTACCTGATCGAGGATTGGCGCCCATACGAATTTGAACGAGTACGGCAGCAGCGTGTAGGCGAAGAGACCAATAGCGGTCATCGACACTTTGTTATCGGTCAGCCAAAGCCCAAGCACGTTGGTGATGGTGAGCAGCGGCAATCCGGACGCGCTTCCCAAAACCAGCATGGTTGCGCTGCGCGGCCGCAAATAGGACGCGATGGCCGCGCGGGTGCGGCTTGTGCCTGTGGGCGCCGGAGAACCTGTCATGCCGCTTCGTTGGCGGCGGGCTGGAAGATGGTGTTGAGCACGGCGTCAAGCTCTGCGGGATCGATCGGCTTGGTGAGAAAACCATCCATGCCGGCCTGCTGGCAAGCGGCGCGTGCGTTGTCGTCGGCGTCCGCGGTCAGGGCCACGATGGGTGTGCGCGTCCGGTGCTCGGCTCTTTCCCAGGCGCGCATGCGCTGGGTGGTCTGGATGCCGTCGAGGCCGGGCATGTGCAGATCGGTGAGAACCACGTCGAAACGGCTGGCGGCGACGGCTTCCAGCGCCGATTCGCCGGAGGCGACATCGCTGACGTCAAATCCCCGGCGACGCAGCAATTCGCGGCTCAGCATCGCGTTGATGGGATTGTCCTCAACCAGAAGGATGCGGTGAACGCGCTTGGGCACAACGCTTGTTTCGGCCCGTGGCGACGACGGGCGCGGATGAAATTCTGCCTGCTCCACGCGCGGCGGCAGTTCGGCGCGCATTGGCTCGGATTGTTCGATGCGTTGCGGCGGCGGGACCGGAACCGAAGTTTTGGCCAGTTCGCCATGCGCCGGCAGGTCGGGCGCGGTGAGAATCCCGTCGCGCGCGCGCAGCCGCGTGAACAGCGATGCTTGCCGGATCGGCTTCATCAGATAACCGGCGAAGCCGTAAGTCTTGAGTTCGGGAAGCTTGTTGCGCGCACCCGGCGGCAGCAGCACGATCGCCCGCGCCCGCCCGTCGGGGTAGCACGGAAGTTCGGGCGCATTCTCCGTTCCGGCGTCGATCAGGATAATGTCGGCATCGCAGCTGCTTGCGGCGTTGGAGTCGAGGCCGAGCGAAACAACATCGGCGCCACCGGCGCGCAGCTGCGCCGTAAGGCCTTCGCGCAGTACTGCGTTGCGCGTCACGAAGGCGACTTTCAACCCTTCAAGCAATTCGCATTCGGTGGTATCGGCTTCGCGCAGCGCGATCATCGGCAAGGTACACCAGAAGACGCTGCCGCCGCCCGGCGCGGCATCCACGCCGATTTCGCCGCCCATGGCCTGCACAAGCTTTTTGGAAATCGCCAAACCAAGACCAGTCCCGCCGAACCGTCTTGCGTGGCTGGAATCGGCCTGCATGAATTCCTTGAAAATCTCGTCGCGCTTTTCCGCCGGAACGCCGACGCCGGTGTCGCGCACTTCAAAACGCAGATAGCGCCGGTCGCGGCCTTCGATCGCTTCGACATTGACACGCACGCCGCCGCGTTCGGTGAACTTGATGGCGTTGCCGACGAGATTGGTGAGGATCTGCCGCAGACGAAGAGCATCGCAGCGGATCATCTCTGGCGTGCCGGGCTCGACGAAGGACACGATCTCGACGCCCTTGGCATGCGCGCGCATACCCAGAAGCTCGACCACCGCATAGATCAGCGAACGCAGATCGACATCGTCGTCTTCCAGCGTGATGGTGCCGGATTCGATTTTGGAGAAATCCAGAATCTCCTCGATCAGTTGCAGCAATGACTCGCCGGATTGCTGGATCGCCTCGATATAGGTTTTGTGTTCGGCTTGCGGATCGTTTTCCAGAAGCAGGCGCGCCATGCCCAATACGCCGTTCATCGGCGTGCGGATCTCATGGCTCATCGTGGCGAGAAAGCCGGACTTGGCGCGGTTGGCGGCTTCGGCCTTGTCGCGTGCTTCGGTCAGGGCGTCTTCCAGGGCTTTGCGCTCGGTGATGTCGCGCCCGACGCTCTGCACTTCGATCAACTGACCGGCCGCATTGCGCACCGCATAGTCTTCCCAAGCGATCCATCGCCAGCCATAGGCTGTGCGGACATGCTGGTCATAGCGCACGCGCGCGCGGCCGGTTTCCACGCCCGCGAAAGAACCGAAGATCGGCGCGCGGCTGTCGGGATGAAGTTCTGGCGCGAAAGGCTGACCGACATCGCGCTGCGGCGACAGGTTGAACAGGTGGAAGAAGGCGTCGTTGGCATAGGTCAGCCGGCTATCCGGCGAGCGGCGGAAAATCGCATCGCCCTGTGCATCGACAAGACCTTTGTAGCGCACCTCGCTTTCATGCAGGCGCCCGTTCATCGAACGCATGGTGGCGAGCGTGGCTTCGAGTTTCTCGGTGAGGAAGTTCAGATCGGATGTGCGCTTCTCCAGCACATCGGCGCGATGGCGCGCATCGACAACGCCGGCGAACAACAGCGCCAGGCCGAAGCCGGCAAAAGCGGGAAGCACCCAGAACGGAAAATAGGTCAGCCGCCCATTGGTCACCATGTCCCAATAGGCAAACGCACCCAGGGCAAGAAGGCCCAGGCCGTAAATAACCAAGGCTATTCGTGCCAGCCGCACGGCATCCCTTTCGAAAGTTCCCTATTTGACGGGTTTACGCTTGAGAAAGGCTTAAACCCGCCATGGAGGAAGGCCTGAAAAAGGTTAATATCCACGGGCTGCGCAGGGGTGCGGAGCAGCTTTTATTAAAAGCAAAACATTGGGAGGATTTTATGCGCGTATCGATATTGGCGCTTGTCAGCGCCGGCGTTCTTTTTGCCACCGCGGCCTATGCCGACGATCCGATGGCGAACACCTATGGCAACACCGTCACCACCAAAAGCGAGAAGACCGGCGCTGCCGGCAAGCTGATGTTCAATGCCGATGGCACTTACACGGCGTCGGCGATGGATGCGAAGGGGCAGCCGGTGAATTATGGCGGCGCCTGGAATCTGAAGGATAGCGGCGCCACGATCTGCCTGGCGCCGAAACTTCCCGCCGGTTCGCCAGGCTCCATGCCGTCCTGCTCGCCGCTGGCCAAACATGCGGTCGGCGAAAGCTGGAAGACGACCAACGACCAGGGCGAAACATTCGATGTTTCGATCACCGCCGGGCGCTGATCGCGCCTGAAAATCGAAAGCCGCGGAGTTAACGGCTCCGCGGCTTTTTTATTGCGCAAACGGCTGGGGACGCTCCGATTTTGGCAAAAATTATACATATGAAACAACACCTTACCTGTTGTCACACAAGCTTCGCAAAACTGTGATGGTCCTTGCACGGTGAGACGTCTTTATCGGCCTCGGCTGGCGTCACGGGGGTGGGAGCAAATGCTTCCAGCGAATCGCTGCCGGACCGAAGACGCTAGAAACATTCGAGAGGATTTCTCCATGAAGCCAATTTTGAACCGCCTTGTCGGCATCGCCGTGGGCGCAGCCCTGATCGGTGTCGCGAGCGCCGCCTCCGCCGCAGACATGACCGGCGCGGGCGCGACATTTCCCTATCCGATTTATGCGAAGTGGGCGGAAGCCTACAAAAAGTCGACCGGCATCGGCCTGAATTACCAGGCCATCGGTTCGGGCGGCGGCATTGCGCAGATCAAAGCCAAGACCGTCGATTTCGGCGCGTCGGACAAGCCGCTCTCGCCGGGCGAACTCGACGCGGCCGGCCTTACCCAATTCCCGACCGTCATCGGCGGCGTTGTGCCGGTGGCGAACGTTCCGGGCATCAAGCCGGGCCAGCTCGTTCTGGACGGCCCGACCCTGGCGGCGATCTGCCTTGGCACCGTGAAGTTCTGGGACGACGCTTCGATCAAGAAGCTGAACCCGACTGCAGCGCTGCCGCATCTGGCCGTGCTTGGCGTTCATCGCTCCGACGGTTCGGGCACGAACTTCATCTTCACCAACTACCTGTCGAAGGTCAGCCCCGCTTGGGCAAGCCAAGTCGGCGCCGCCACGTCGGTCGAATGGCCGTCGGGCATTGGCGCGAAAGGCAATGAAGGTGTTGCCGGCAACGTGAAGCAGACGCAGGGCGCGATCGGCTATGTCGAATACGCCTATGCCAAGCAGAACGCGCTGACCTACATCCGTATGATCAACCATGACGGCGTTGCGGTGGATCCCACGGCGGACGCCTTCCAGGCCGCTTCGGCGAAAACCGACTGGGCGCATGCGCCGGGCTTTTACGTCACGCTGACGAACCAGCCCGGTCACGACGCGTGGCCGATCGCTGGCGCCACGTTCATTCTCGTCTATAAGCACCCGGCCGATGCCGCCAAGACCAAGCAGGTCCTGACGTTCTTCAAATGGGCCTATGCGAATGGCGACGACATGGCCAAGAGCCTCGATTACGTGTCGCTTCCCAACTCGACGGTAAATGCGATCGGCAATAGCTGGCGTGCAAACATCGACGCCGCGGCGGTGCCGTAAGCGTCGAACCACGGCTCCCGAGAATGGGGCCGTGGAATCCTTGATATTGGGGAGCCGGTGGCTCCATCGGTTCCCCAATTTCGTTTACAAACCTCTGGCAAGATTTTTATGGTCGACTTCGCCTTGAGCGAAAATCTCATTCCCGCGAGAGCTGCCGCGCTCAGACGATTTGGCCGTAGTGATACGCGCTTCCGCGTCATGACGCTGGCCGCGGCGCTGCTGGTCGTGGCGATTTTCATCGGCATCATGATTTCGCTGATCGGCGGCGCGTGGCTGTCGCTCCACACGTTCGGCTGGAGTTTCCTCACCACCAGCGTATGGAATCCCGTCACCGAAAAATTCGGCGCCTTCGCCGCGATCTACGGAACGCTGGTCTCGTCGGCGATCGCCATGCTCATTGCCGTGCCGCTTGGCATCGGCATCGCTATCTTCCTGACCGAGCTTTGCCCGCGCCTGCTGAAGCGGCCTGTCGGCATCGCCATCGAATTGCTGGCGGGCGTGCCCTCGATCATTTACGGCATCTGGGGCCTGTTCGTGTTCGCGCCGTTCTTTCAGCAAAATGTCGAGCCTTGGATCATCGGGCTTTTCGGAAACGTGCCGGTCGTCCAGGATCTTTTTGCCGGGCCGCCTTACGGTATCGGCACATTCACGGCGTCGCTCATTTTGGCCATCATGATCCTGCCGTTTATTTCAGCGGTGACGCGCGACGTGTTCGAAACCGTTCCGCCGATGCTGAAGGAAGCCGCTTACGGGACCGGCTGCACAACTTGGGAAGTGATGGCGTCGTGACCGGCGTCCTTCTGGCCATCGCGCGCATTTCCGGCGAGACGGCGCCTTTGCTGTTCACAGCGCTCAACAATCAGTTCTGGTCCACCGATCCGAACGCGCCGATGGCAAGTTTGCCTATCGTGATTTTCCAGTTCGCCAATTCCGCCTATGAAGACTGGCATCGCCTGGCCTGGGCCGGCGCTCTTCTCATCACAGCAGCCGTATTGACCTTGAGCATCTTCGCCAGATTGCTCGAATCCCGACAGAGATGACCATGAACGACATGACCCGCGTGGACCAGAATGTCAGGATCGATATTCGCGATCTGAATTTCTATTACGGCAAGACGCATGCCTTGAAAGGCATTACGGTGCCGCTCTACGACCGCAAGGTCACGGCCTTCATCGGGCCGTCCGGTTGCGGCAAATCCACCTTGCTGCGCGTGCTCAACCGCATCTACGAGCTTTATCCCAACCAGTTCGCCAAGGGCGAAGTGCTGCTCGACGGTGAGAACATCCTGGCTGGGGCGCAGGATCTCAATCTGCTGCGCGCCAAGATCGGCATGGTGTTTCAAAAGCCGACGCCATTTCCGATGACGATCTACGACAACATCGCTTTTGGTATCAAACTCTACGAGCGCATGCCCAAATCCGAA
>DATCFN010000247.1:0-6140 GCA_036509475.1 Rhizomicrobium sp.
CATCTGAACCGCGAGCCCGCGACGGCCGAGTCTCTCGATGTCGTGAACAACCTTCTGCGCTTCACGGCTGTTGGCGCGATAAGTCAGCACGACATCCGCACCGGCTTCCGCGAGGCCCACGGCAATGGCGCGGCCAATGCCTCGGGAGACGCCGGTGACGACGGCGCATTTGCCGGACAGTGAAAAGCGGTTGGTCATTTCATCTTCTTCTTGCGCGCGATGACCCGCTTGGCGGCGGCAGCGATATGCGGCGCGCTCAATCCGAAAGCGTCAGCGAGTTCTTCCGGCTCGCCCGACGCACCGAACACGTCTTTCACGCCGACAAATTCGATCGGACAGGGATGCGTCGTGGCGAGCGACTCCGCGACGGCGCTGCCAAGGCCGCCATGGATGTTGTGGTCTTCCGCGGTGACGAATGCGCCGGTGTGTTTGGCACAGCGCGCCAGCAAGTCCTTGTCGATGGGCTTGATCGTCGCCATGTTGACGACGCGGGCGTTGATGCCATCCGCCGCCAGCAGCTCCGCGGCTTCCACGGCACGCGCAACTTCGACGCCACAGGCGACGATGGTGACGTCCTTGCCGTCACGCACGATCTTGCCTTTGCCGATTTCGAATGTGTGGTCGTCACCGAACACGCGTTTCGATGGGCTGCGGCCCGTGCGCATGTAAACCGGCCCGTCAAATTCCAGAATCGCGCGCGTCGCCAACGCCATCTCGACGGGATCGGCGGGCGAGATCACGGTCATGCCAGGGATCGCGCGGAACGCGGCGAGATCTTCCAGCGCCTGCGCCGAACCACCATCGGGACCGACATCCAGGCCGGGATGACTGGCGACAATCTTGGCGTTGCGACGTGTGTAGGCGAGCGACAGCCGCGCCTGCTCCACCGCGCGCAGACAAAACACGGCGAAGGTCGTGACAATGGGAATGAGGCCAGTCGCGGCGAGGCCGCCGGCCGCCGCCATCATATTCTGCTCAGCGATGCCGAACTGGATGAAACGGTCGGGCTGTGCTTTTCGCCAATGATGCACGCCGGTGCCGCCCGCGATGTCCGCGTCCAGCACGACGACGTTCGGAAATTCGTCGGCCAGTGCGGTCAGCGCCTTGCCGAAAGCTTCGCGCAGACTGTCATTACCCTGCGCGATCAATGCCGGTGCCGCGCTCATGACAGGAACTCCGTGATCAATTCGCGAGACGCGCCGAGCGCCTTCAATGCGTCTTCCGCCTGGTCCTGCGTCAGCTTCACGCTGCCATGCCAGGTCGGAATGTTCTCCATGTAAGGCACGCCCTTGCCCTTGACGGTATGCGCGATGAGCAGAGACGGGCGGCCATTGGTGGTGGAAGCGCGGCGCAATGCGGTGAGGATTTCGGGAATGTTGTGTCCGTCGACGTCCAGCACCGCCCAATCGAAAGCGCGGAATTTCGCCGCCAGCGGCTCCAGCCGCATGATGTTGTCATTGCGGTCGTCGCTCTGCAGCTTGTTGTAGTCGATGATGGCACAAAGATTGTCGAGCTTGTGATGCGCGGCGCACATCGCAGCTTCCCACACTTCGCCTTCCTGCAACTCGCCGTCGCCAAGCAAGGTATAAACCCGCGCCTGGCTTTTCTGGATCTTCAGACCCATCGCCATGCCGAGCGCGACGGAAAAACCCTGCCCCAGCGAGCCGGTGCTGGTTTCCACCCATGGCATATCGAGCACATGCGGATGGCCCTGAAACTTGCTGTTCAACTTGCGCAGCGATAGCGCCTCGCGCTTGTTGCAGAAGCCGTAATGTGCGCCGACGGCGTAAAGCGCGGGCGCTGCATGACCTTTCGACAACACGAAGCGGTCGCGATGCGGATCGGAAACTGAATCCGGCCAGAGATTTAGCTCCGCACCATAAAGACAGGCCAGAATATCGGCGCAGGACATCGCGCCGCCGGGATGGCCCGATCCGGCATGATAGATGGAGGCGATTGCATGTTGCCGCGTAAACGCCGCCGCAGCCATGACATCCTTCACCAGGTCGGACGGCAGCGCATTCGCCAACGGCGGCGTCGCGTGGAGTTTATGCGTGAACGGAACAGCGGTCGGCATATATTTCAGTTCCCGGCTCATGCGGCCCGCCGTGCGCGCGCCAGCAGATCGCTGTAGAAAATAATCTCGGCTTTGGGCGCGAGCGCCTTGGCCTCGTCCGCGATTTCCTTGGCGAAACCCCGCGACATCACGATGACCACGCCGGGATCGGATTGCGTCAACGCTTCCGGCTCCTCCAATGCGCGTCCGTGACGAACGCCGACATGCTGTTTCAGATGTTTGTCAATCAGCGACGACAGCATCGCGGGCTCAAAGCCGCCATGCGTCACCAGCGTATCGAATAGCCGTCCCGCGCCCCACATCGCCACGCGGCGCGGCGCCATCGTCGCGATGTCGGCAGCTAGTGCAGTGAGCGCGGCCAGGTTACGCGCACGCGTCGCGCCGTAATTCGCGATCAGGCGTTCGGCTTCCGCCACTTCGAGCGGGTCGTCGCCAAAAGCCTTCACCGGATTTGTCGATTTCGCCGCCACGATCAGCAGATTGGCGCGATCGCTGGCATCGGGCGCCTCGACAATGTCGAAACCCGCCGCGCGAACCATGCGGATCAGCGTGCGCGCGGAGAAATGATAGAGATGCTTGTCGATGAACCATTCCTCGATGATGTCGTCCTCATCGAGATGGGCGATGTTCGGCGCGTCCAGAACCAGCAAACCGCCCGGTTTCAGCGTGCGCCAGTGATCGGCGAGAACAGCTTGCGGATGCGCCAGATGTTCGATGGTGTGGCAGGAATGGATGATGTCGAAACGATCGCTTTCCAGCGGTGCATCCTCCACGCGCGAAACAATCAGTTCGGCGCGTTCCAGGCCGGCGCAGGATTGGGCGACACGCTCGTCCGGCTCCATCGCCAGAACTTCTGCGTTCGGCGCGGCATCCAGAAAGGCCCGAACGAAACTGCCGCGATTGGAGCCGACATCGAACAGCGAAATCTCGCCGTTAAAATTCGCATGACGCTTCAACGCGTCCATCGCCGCCGCGGTGCGGAAAGTCTTGCCGTAACGGACATTGCCCCAATCGGCGCCGCCCGAAACCGCTGCGGATTTGCGGGGCGCGCGGTCGATGCGCGGAAGGCTCTGCACAAGCCCACAGTGATTGCAGAGATAGATCTTTAGTCCACGGGGGGAGTGTTCGGGTTCGTAAACCTGCGCGAGCGCGTCGCGGTGACACAATTCGCAATCGTTGCTCATGGACATGGCCCGGGAAGTTTCCGGTAACCATCTTCCGGCCGACGTGCTTAATAATTCACTACATACTCGCGCGTATCGGCGTAACCGAGCCGCGCCATCATGGCGCCGGCGATCGCATCGAAGCGCACAGCCTGCGCCGGCGTCAGCAATTCATCCTCTGGACGGTTCACATTGTGCGGACGGGCGAACATCGCGAAATGCTCGTCGCGGTAAGGAAGATTAAGAAAGCGGAAAAGTCCCTTCACGCCGCTGGGTGAAACGTAAAGGTCTTCCAGCCGCGCAAAATGCGAACGCTCCGGCGGCAGCGCGCCAAGCGATTCGAAAATCACGCGATTGACCTCCGCCCAATGCCAGGCGATGCGCGCGAACTGGTCAAACCCGCGAAATTCGGCGTCGCACGGAATCGGCCACCAGTATTTTTTCTCCGGCGGCGGCGCAGGGTTGGCCGCCGGATCATCCGCAAAAGCCTGTAAAATCGCGGTCGAACGGTCGTCGTAGCATTCGGCGCCCAGCTTGCGGAAATAGGATCCGGCGACCTTGCGCCCGTCCCGCACCAGATGGACGAACTTCGCGCGCGGCAGCAGCGCAGCGAGTTCGGGAATCAGCCAGGACATTTTGTTGGACGAATCGCCCCAGTGGCCGGCGGTGCTGAAACGAATCGCGGCGCCATGGGTGTCGCGCAAAATCCGCAACGCTTCGTCGGTGCTCGTCAGGTCCATGCAGCGCCGCACGGCAAGCGGCTGTGTGATCTGCACCATATATTCGTGGTGCATTTCTATATTTCCGGCGGACGACAGCACTTTGTGCAGCATGGCCGTGCCGGAACGGCCGCTGGATACGATGAAAAAAGCCTGTGTATCGTGAGCCATCTTCCGCGCCCTGTTAACCTTCTCTTAGCCACGCCGCGTTTAGAAAGGGTTAAGGCTAAAAGGCGCGATTCTCATGGCGGCGCAGCACCAACCCATTTTCATTGCAGAAGCATCGAGCAATCACGGGCGCGATCTGGACCGCGCCCTCGCCTTCGTGGACGCTGCGGCGGATTGCGGCTGCGACGCGGTGAAATTTCAGCTTTTCCAGATCGACAAGATGTTCGCGCCAGAAATCCTGTCGCAGAGTCCGAAGCATCGCGCGCGCCGCCAGTGGGAGTTGCCGCTGTCGCATCTGGCGCCGCTGTCCAACCGTTGCAAGGATCGCGGCATCCAGTTTTCCTGCACGCCGTTCTACCTCGACGCGGTGGACGAACTTCGCCCTTTCGTCGATTTCTACAAGATCGCGTCTTATGAACTGCTGGTGACGCCGCTTCTGGAAGCCTGCGCCAACAGCGGCAAGCCCGTCGTCCTTTCCACCGGCATGGCGACGATGGACGAAATCGATGCCGCCGCCGCGACATTAAAGAATGCGGGCGCGCGCGACATCACGCTGCTGCATTGCGTCTCGGCCTATCCGACGCTGGTCGAGGAAGCGAATCTTTCCGCCATCGCCGCGATCCGCGAAGCCACGGGCTGCAAAACCGGCTGGTCCGATCACACGCGAAAGGCCTCCGTCATCGAGCGCGCCGTGCATCACTGGAACGCGGCGGCCGTGGAATTCCATCTCGATCTGGACGGTGAAGGCGCGGAATACGCCTCCGGCCATTGCTGGCTGCCCGAAGAAATCGCACCTGTCATCGCGCGCATCCGCGAAAGCGCGGCGGCCGACGGTTTGGGCTTCAAAGGCCCGCAGCCATCGGAACTGGCCGACCGCGAATGGCGCGCCGATCCCGCCGACGGCATGCGCCCGCTTCGTCATATCCGCGCGGCTTATAAGACCGAGGCGGCATGAACATCACGCCGGACCCCAGCGATCATCTTCGCATCGTGGCCGTGATCCAGGCCCGCATGGGTTCGACGCGCCTGCCGGGCAAGGTGCTCAAGCCCATCGCGGGCAAGCCGCTGCTCTGGCATATCGTCCATCGCCTCAAACGGTCGGCTTTCATCGAGCAGATCGCGATTGCGACCTCCACCGATGCACGCGACGACGCCATTGTCGAATGGGCGAAGGAAAACAATGTCATCGTGGTGCGCGGGCCGGAAGACAATGTACTGGCCCGCTTCGCCCGCGCCGCCGAATTGCTCGACGCCGATGTCATCGTGCGCGTATCGGCCGACGCGCCGCTGATCGACGCCGGGTTCATCGATCATCTCGTCACCGCGTTGCTGGAACAGAACGGCGACTACGTGCTGCTGGAAGAAGGCGCGACGACGGCGCATGAAGGCGTCGATCCCTTCACCCGCCGCGCGCTCGACAGGCTGATGATGGATGCCGCGAACGATCCCGCGGCGCGCGAGCATGTCACTGGTTATTTCAAACTGCATCCCGATTTCGTGCGCGTGGCGCGCGCGCCCGCCTATCCCGAACTGGCGCGCGAAGGCAGCAGGTTGACCATCGACACGCCGGACGATCTGGCCTTCGTCGAAACCCTCTATGAAAGACTGGATGCGAAGGCGGGAGAAGCGTCGCTGTCCGACCTTCTGCTGCTGCTGGAGCGTGAGCCGCAGCTTCGCAAGATGAACGCACATGTGAAGCAAAAGCCAATCACACCCGCGGGTGGGTTGGCGCTGATCCGCTGTGATGGCGGCGGCGGTTACGGCTATGGCCATGTCAAACGCATGGTGGCGCTGGCGCGTGCGCTGCGCGATCGCGAAGGCATCGGCGCCATGTTCGCGCTGAACGGAACGGCCGATGCGCTGGAGCCAATCAGAAGCGCCGGCTTCGAAGCGGTCATTATCGATCGTGAACGCGACGCGCGGATGCTGGGCGCCTTGATCGAAGCACGCCATCCGGATCTCATGATCTGCGATCTGCGCGATGGGTTGGGGGCGGACGAACTCGAAGACATT
>DATCFN010000248.1:0-2769 GCA_036509475.1 Rhizomicrobium sp.
AGGACCTCGTCGCTAAAATCGCGATGTTCGTCGAAGCCTACAATGCAAAGAGCCGTCCCTTTGTCTGGACGGCGACCAGCGAGGCAATCCTTGAAAAGGTCGCCAAACTATGTAAAGTTATTAATGGGACACGACACTAGCTATTTCTTTTTCGCATTTTTCACCAGGTCGGCGACCACGCCGGGATCGGCCAGTGTCGTCGTGTCACCGAGATTGCTGATGTCGCCTTCCGCGATCTTGCGCAGGATGCGGCGCATGATCTTGCCGGAGCGCGTTTTCGGCAGACCCGGCGCGAACTGGATCACATCCGGTTTCGCGATGGGGCCGATCTCCTTGCCGACCCATTGCACCAATTCTTTGTTCAGCGCGTCTGTGGCTTCGATGCCGGTTTTCAACGTCACGAAAGCGTAAATGCCCTGGCCCTTGATGTCGTGCGGATAGCCGACGACGGCGGCTTCGGCGACTTGCGTGTTCGCGACCAGCGCGCTTTCGACCTCCGCCGTGCCGAGACGATGGCCGGAGACGTTGATGACATCGTCGACGCGGCCGGTGATCCAGTAATAGCCGTCTTCATCGCGGCGGCATCCGTCGCCGGTGAAATATTTTCCGCGATAGGTTTTGAAATAGGTGTCGATGAAACGCTGGTGATCGCCATAGACGCTGCGCATCTGGCCGGGCCATGAATCCAGCAGCACCAGATTGCCGCTGGCCGCGCCTTCGAGAACTTTTCCCTCGGCATCGACAAGCTGCGGGCGGATTCCGAACAGCGGTTTGGTCGCGGAGCCGGGTTTCAGATCCGTCGCGCCGGGCAGGGGCGAGATGAGGATGCCGCCGGTTTCCGTCTGCCACCACGTATCGACAATGGGACAGCGCTTGTCGCCGACGACATTGTAATACCACAGCCACGCTTCGGGATTGATCGGCTCGCCCACGCTGCCGAGAAGACGCAGCGATTTGCGCGAGGTCTTCGTGACCGGCCCGTCGCCTTCGCGCATCAGTGCGCGCAGCGCCGTCGGCGCGGTGTAGAAGATGTTGACCTTGTGCTTGTCGATCACCTCCCAGAAGCGCGAGGTCGTCGGATAGTTCGGCACGCCCTCGAACATCAGCGTGGTCGCGCCGTTCGCGAGCGGGCCATAGACGATATAGCTGTGGCCCGTGACCCAGCCGACATCCGCGGTACACCAATAAACATCGCCGTCGTGATAATCGAACACATATTGATGGGTGAAGGCGACATACATCAGATAGCCACCGGTCGTGTGCAGCACGCCTTTCGGTTTTCCGGTCGAGCCGCTGGTGTAGAGAATGAACAGCGGATCTTCCGCGCCCATCGCTTCGGGTGGGCATTCCGCCGCCACGCTCGCCGCCGCGTCGTGATACCAGACGTCGCGTCCCGCTTTCATCGCCACCGCGGCGCCGGTGCGTTTTACCACGACGACATTTTTCACGTCGGGGCATTTGGCCAACGCCTCGTCGACGTTCTTTTTCAACCCGATGGGCTTGCCGCCGCGCAATCCTTCATCCGCTGTCAGCACGATGGTGGAGGCGCAATCCTGGATGCGGCCCGCGATGCTGTCGGGTGAGAAGCCGGCGAAGATCACGGAATGCACCGCGCCGATGCGCGCGCAGGCCAGCATGGCATAGGCGGCTTCGGGGATCATCGGCAGATAGATGGTGACGCGGTCGCCTTTGCGGACGCCTTGCGCCTTCAGCACATTGGCGAATTTGCAGACCTCGCGATGCAACTCGGCATAGGTGATGTGGCGGCTGTCTTTCGGATCGTCGCCTTCCCAGATGATGGACGTCTGCTGCCCGCGCTTTTCCAGATGGCGGTCGATGCAGTTGACGGTCACGTTCAGGAACCCGTCCTCGAACCATTTGATATGCAGGTCTTCGGGTTGCCACGAGACGTTCTTCACCTTCGTGAACGGCACGATCCAGTCGAGGCGATGGGCCTGCTCGCGCCAGAACGCATCCGGGTCGTTCACCGACTCCGCATACATGGCGTCATATTTGGCGCGGTCGATGAACGTGTGTTCTTTCGCGGCTTTCGAAACGGGAATGAGCGTGTCGGACATGGCGTTTTCCTAGCTTAACTGACGCGATATTGGCGGGCACAGCGGTATCCTTCAAGCAATTCCCCGAGGAGGGGACGTGCTAAGGCCAGTTCTGCCTGCCGTGCATGACACGGGATATTTCCACGCCATATCGACGAATACGATAGACGAGGTAATAAGGCGTCCCAAGTACGACGAGTTCGCGCGTGCCCGGCTTCTTGCCGATGCGCCCGCGCCGCGGGAACTGATTCAGTGTCTCTCCGGTCTGTCTGATCGTCGCCGCTATACGATCAGCTGCCGGCTCGTTGTCTATGGCGATGTAATCCCAAGCTTCGGTAATGTCGGCCAGCGCGCGTGGAGCCCAGACAATCATGCAGCTTTGCGGCGTTCCCGTTTGCGCATGGCGATGTGCGCTTGTAGCCGCCGCATCGCTTCTTCATGCGGGATTCCAAGTCCCGCATCCAATTCGCGAATTCCCACATTCACCGCTTCGATGAAAGCGATTTCGCCATCGACATACCGGTCGAGGATATCTTCGACGACCCATGAACGGGTCCGTTTCGCGGCCTTGGCATAAGCTTCCAGTTTTTTGGCAAGAGCCGCCGGGATGCGGGCGGTGATGGTCACGGATTTGGGTGCGGATTTGGCCATATGTGTACCTCGTATTCAGTTGTACACATTGTACACAAATCGTCCGCTTACCGCAATCAGT
>DATCFN010000249.1:0-5597 GCA_036509475.1 Rhizomicrobium sp.
AGGGCTACTCCAATACCTGACTGGCTTATTTGCCCTTGGTGACGAGATAGGTCTGCAAGTCGCTGGCGAAGCTGCGCAGTTTCTCGTTGATCACCTTGTTGCGGCGGACGAGGAAGTTATAGAGCAGCACGGCCGGAACGGCGACGAACAGACCGATGGCCGTCATGATCAAGGCTTCACCAACCGGACCCGCGACCTTGTCGATCGAAGCCTGGCCGGCGATGCCGATGGCGACGAGGGCGTTCAAGATACCCCAAACGGTGCCGAACAGACCGACGAACGGCGCTGTCGAACCGACCGAGGCGAGGAACGCGATACCGCCCTGCAGACGCGAACTGACTTCTTCGAGCTGGCGGTTCAGCGACATTGCGATCCAATCGTTCAGGTTCACGATGCCCGTGCCCTGACCGGAGGCCGCGCGCACGCCGCTTTCGGCGACCGTGCGGAAGACGCTGTTCTTGGCCAGCTTGTCGATACCTTCGTTGAGGTTGTTGGACGCCCAGAAGCGTTTTTCAACAGCAGCGGCCTGGCCCAGGACGCGGGACTGTTCCCAGAACTTCATGATCGAGATGTACCAGGTACCGACCGACATGATCGCCAGAAGGATCATCACGCCGCGCGCGACCCAGTCGACCTTGCCGTTCTTCCCCGCCCAAAGCTGGGACAGACCGTACGGGTTGGCTTCTTCGGTCGGAGCAGCGGATGGCGGCGGCGCGGAGGGCGTCGGCGCGGCGACTGCGGGAGCCGGTGCGGCGGCTGCGGGAGCCGGAGCAGCCGTCTGGTCGCCTGTTGCTGGCGTGCCGGAAGGCGACGTCATCGTGGGCGCAGGCGGTGCAGCGGCGTTTTGGGCCGAGGCCTGGCTAGCGCCAAGTCCGGTCAGCAAAGCGATGGCAGCAGCGATCGCCAGTTTCTTCGAGATCATGTGTTCCTCACTCCGTAGATAGAATCTTCAAAAACGCGCCTTCCCATCAGGGTCAGCCAGTTAACTTCCAGACGATTTTGTACTGCTTGGTCGACTCGACCGGCGCTCCGTTTTGGGTCGCAGGCGTGAAACGCCACTGCGCCGTCACGCATTGCACGGCGGCCTGATCCAGCTCGCTAAAGCCACTCGACGTGCCGACTTCTGCGGCCGAAACACTGCCATTGGCGCCGATATGCACCGTCAGAATTGTCGAACCTTCGTGGTTCAGACGCACTGCGAGCGGCGGATAGTACCGCGACGCGCAGTTGTTTCCGCGTCCCGCCGCAAGCGTGGCCGGCACGGCCGCAGGCTTCGGAGGCGCGGGCGGCTGCACCACGTTTGTCACGGCCGTGATGGTGTTCGTCGGCGCATCATTCGCGATGACAATATCCGGCGGCGGAATGAACGGCGGCGGCGGCTTCACCAAATCCGGTGGTGGTGGCGGCGGCGCCTTGGGCATATCCGGCGGTTTGTCCTTGATGATGTCCGCCTTGATGTCTTGCGGAATCTTGTCGACCAGCTGCGCCGCCAAACCGGAAGCGAGAGCATAGATGACGATGACGTGCAGTAACGCCACCACGCCAACGCTGATGAAGCGGCGCGGGCTGGCGACGGGCGCCTGCAAAGATCTCAGATCATGTTGTGGCTGCTGCATAGACCCTACACTAACCAGACGTTAGGAGACCCGGCGCCATCGCGCAGGGCCTGTTGATTGAAAACCAGGCTGGCACATCCCCTACCAATGTACCGCGACTGGCGGCACGCATTCTTGGTGTTCTTTTGATACATCGTAATCATGCTTCTCGGCTCGGTCTAGCGTTTCGATTGGTAAACGCCGAATCTGGTGTACGAAAATGTCGCCGTGGTCGAAAAGCCTCTTTCTGAATGAAGTGAGATTTTTTCGATAAGTGACAAATGCTCGGTTCTCCTTGTTACGCGGAATAATTTATTGCGTAACGCATGGCGAAAAAAAGACAGAGCATCGCGGATGCCGCGCGCGCCGTTCCAAGATCAGACGCAGAATCAAAGGCCTGCGATATGCGGCGAATTGTTCCACATTCGCGATCATTCACAGGCTTGAAGTTCTACTTCGACAATGGACGCAAGCGATCTCCTCCAAAAACGCCGAGGATACTACGTTTCGCATGGCTCGCCGGTTGCTCTTGTGTGCACTGCACAACGAACGAATTGACGACGGCCATATCCGCGACTAGCGTTCACAACAGCGCGAGGTTCCCGAAAGGGATTCAAGGGAACGCGGTTTGATACCGCGGCTGTCCCCGCAACTGTGACCGGCGAGCGGTCGTCCAAATACCACTGAGGCGCACAAACGCCTTGGGAAGGCGGACGAAAGCGATTGAGCCGGGAGCCAGGAGACCTGCTTCGCGCGTCGTCCTGTTTCCGGCCGGGTGAGTCGGGACTGCGGGGGAAACCGTCGCGGCGACATTTTGGAGTCGTCGCGGGGATATCGTGCCTAAACATTCAGCACATCTGAAAAACACGCTCCGCGTGGCGGCTTCTGGACATCAAACCGGGAGAACCCCATGCGCATCCATTCCACACTTCTGTTATCCGCCGCCCTGACAGCCTTCGCTTTGCCTGCCTTCGCGGCGGATAGCACCGTCGAAACCGTCGTCGTCACCGCGACGCGCACCGAACAGCCGCTCGCCGTCACCGGCGAGTCCGTTTCGGTGCTCGATTCGGCGACGCTCGACAAATTGCAAACCGTCAGCCTCACCGACGCACTGGCGCTGACGCCGAGCGTTATCGTCGACCAGGCCGGCGGCATCGGACAGCAAACATCGGTCAGTATCCGCGGCGCGGAAACCGGACAGACGCTGGTCCTGATCGACGGCGTGCGCATCAACGACCCCAGCAGCACCGACGACGGCGCAATCTTCGGCGACGTGCTGGCGAACAATGTCAGCCGTATCGAAGTTCTGCGCGGGCCGCAGTCCACGCTTTATGGCAGCGATGCCATCGGTGGCGTCATCGACATCATTTCAAAACGTGGCGGCGACACGCCTTTCGCCGTCAACGCCAGCGCCGAGGCTGGATCGTTCGATACTTATCATCTCAATGCAGCGGCAAACGGCACTGCGGATTCCGTGGAATATGGCGTCGCCGCGAACTACATCCATACCAACGGCATCTCCGCAGCCGATAAGCGCAACGGAAACCCGGAAACCGATGGCTACGGCAATCTGGGCCTGACGGAGAACGTGCGCGTGCATGTCGCCGACAATGTGAGTCTGGACGTGCGCAGCTACTACACAAACGCGCGGTCGGATTTCGACGACAATTCCAGCTTCCTGCCGCCATTTCTGCCCGCCGATTCGGCGGCCTACAACACGGACCGTTTCCTGATGGGCTATGCTGGGCTGAACGTCGATCTGTTCGGCGGCATGTTCCACAACCGCTTCGCCGTCATGCACACCGACAGCACGCGCGATTTCTTCGACTCGGCTTTCGACACCATCCACAAAAACGACGAAGACAAAGGCCGCGCCACGCGCTTCGAATATCAGGGCGTGGTCGATCTGGCGCCGCAATATCAAATCACCTTTGGCGCGGAGACGCAGCGTTCGACATTCGTCAGTGATTTCTTCGATTCTGTTCCGGCCTTCAACAGCCTGAATCACGGCAGCAACACGATCAGCGGTTATTACGCGCAGGCGCAAGGCACGTTCTTCAACGCGCTGACACTGACGGGCGGCGTGCGTCTGGACGACGATTCCAAGTTCGGCCAGCACACCTCGGTCAAATTCGCCGGAGCCTATGATTTCGGCGAAGGCACCGTGCTGCATGCGAACTACGGCGACGGCTTCAAAGCGCCGTCCCTGTATGAATTATTCTCGCAATACGGCAGCAAATCTCTGGCGCCGGAAACAGCGCGCGGCTGGGAAGCCGGCGTCGATCAATCACTGCTCGACGGCCGCGTGCGAGGCGCGATTACCTATTTCTCCCGCCGCACGAACAACCTGATCGACTTCCAGAGCTGCTTCGTCGCGACGCCGCCAGCCCAATGCGCCGATCCGATCGTCGCGACCGCCGGGGGTTTCTATTTCAATATCGGCAAAACACGCGTGACCGGCGTGGAGGCGGAGTTAAACGCAAGCATCACCGACGCACTGACCGCTTCGCTCAACTACACCAACACAACATCGAAAGATCTGTTGACGGGCCTTGCATTGCCGCGCCGGCCCAAGGATCGTGCCAATGTGATCGTGACCTGGGCACCGTCTTCCGCCTGGTCGATCGGCGGCAGCGTCAGTTATGTCGGACGCGAGATCGACCAGTACGACACCAGCACGACGCCGCCAACCGCGTTCATCAACGGCAGCCACACGCCCGTCAATGTGTTCGGGCAGTATAATTTCGATCATTGGAGTGTCTATGCGCGGATCGAGAACATGTTCGACCAGCATTACGAGCCGCTGCTGGGCTACGGTGCGCCGGGACGCGCCGTGTTCGCGGGCATAAAAGTCAACAACTAGACAAATGCGGAACGGCCGGTGGCGCTAACTTGCGAGCGCCATCGGCCGCGCCTTTCGCGCCTTGCGATAGACGCCGCGCGCATTACCATCCTGCGTGAAAGCCGTGCTGGCGCCTTCCATCGTCTCGGCGGCACCGAGCAGCAGATAGCCATCACGCGCCAATATCCGTGAGAGTTTTTCCAGACAGGCGCGCTTCGCCAATGGATCAAAATACAGTAGCGCGTTGCGGCAGAAAACGACGTCGATCTCGCCCAACCAGCCGAAATCATCCAGCAAATTAAACGTGCGAAAATCGATACGGCGGCGCAGGCGTTCGGCGATGCGGCAGTTCTCGCCGTCCTGCGTGAAATAACGTACGAGATTTTGCACCGACAGGCCGCGCTGCAATTCATATTCCGAGTAACACCCATCCGCCGCGCGCGCGATGACGTCGCTGCACAGATCGGTCGCGATCACTTCGATATGCCAGTCCGGCGAAATCTTGGCTTCGTCCAGAATGATCGCGAGCGAATAGGGTTCCTGTCCGGTGGAGGCAGCCGCACACCAAATCCGCAGCCGCCGGGTTTTGGCGCGCGCGCTCAAAAGTGAAGGAAGAATCACGCCGCGGAAATGCTCGAAACTCGCCCTGTCGCGAAAGAACGACGATTCATTTGTCATCATCGCTTCCGTCACGGCCCGGATCATCTCCTCTGGCGCGTGGCGCAACTCCGCCAGAAGCTGATCGGTCCTGGCGAATCCATAACGTCTCGCCACCGGCGCAAGGCGGCTCGTCACCAGATGCTTTTTATTGGCGGGGAGCAAAAGGCCGGCCCGGCGCTTCAGCAGATCGGCGAGACATTCGAAATCAGCGGCATCCATGGATCACTCAGGCGGCGAGAGCGATGCCGGAGAACTTGGACTGGATGGCTTCGCGATCGAACGGCTTGAGCAGATATTCGTCGGCCCCGGCGTTTAACGCCGCGCCGATCTGAACTGCGTCGTTCTCGATCGTGGCGAAAACGACCATGGGCTTCTTTGTGGATTCTTCGCGGCGCAGCGCACGCAGAAATTCGATACCGTCGATATTGGCCAGATCGACCAGCACGGCGTCGGGCATCTGGGTGCGGCATGCCTGCAACGCGGCGGCGCTCTGCTCTGCT
>DATCFN010000250.1:0-2979 GCA_036509475.1 Rhizomicrobium sp.
ATCTGAAAGACTATAGGTCACGGCATTGCGCGCGCGGGAGGCGAGCCTAAATGTCTCTTCATTGTCGAGATTGAGTACGGCAATCTTCGCCTTCGCCGTGAAGTCCGCGAACAACACGCGCAACTCCTCCATCGATTTGTGGTCGAGCGAAATGTTGTTCACCACGGCGATGTGCGGGGCATAGCGCGCGATGGAGCCGTCGCTTTCATCCACCTCACTGACGAACAACCCGCTTTTGCCGACGAGGGCGCTGGCAAAAGGCGCGTCCGGCGTCGCGAAATTCTTCATCACGGCCCCGTTCATCACGGTGGGGTCGCGGCCGAGCGCGCTCAAAATCCAGCCGATCATGCCGGTGGTCGTCGATTTGCCGCTGGTGCCGGCCACGCCGATGCTGACCGGCGCGGCATTGAATAATTCCGCCAGCAATTCGGCGCGCACCATGAGCGCGGCGCCGATGGCCTGCGCCTTCGCCACGTCGGGAATGGTGCTCTCGACCGCCGCGGACGCCACGACGATGGTCTTGGGATCTGTGATACCCGATCCGTCCTGCGGGAAAAGCGCGATGCCCTGATTGCGCAGGAAGGCGAATTTCTCCGGCGTGCGGCTCTGGTCCAGCGAGCGATCTGAGCCGGACACGGCGGCGCCCCGGGCGCGCAGGATCAGCGCTAGCGGAAGCATGCCGCTGCCGCCCACGCCGCAGAAAAAATAGGGTCTGCCCAGAGTCATCGCTGGACGCTATAAGCGGCTACACGCCGTGACAAGCGATGCGGGGATCAGGCTTAAACGATGCGCAGAGAACCCTTCCGGATCGGCGTCATGGCGCCAGCTTCGCGGCTGGACCAGGCTACCGCCGATAAAGTTACGACGCTGGCGGGCACGCTCTTTGCCGGCAAGGTCGAGATCGTCTTTCATCCGCAGTGCTTTCTTTCGGACGGCCATTTCGCGGGCGACGATGCGGCGCGCGCGCAGGCCTTTGTCGATATCGCCAACGATGCGGCCTTCGATGCGCTATGGTTCGCGCGTGGCGGCTATGGCGCCAATCGCATCGCGGAGCGCGCGCTGTTGGCGTTGAAAGATCAGGCCCGCATCAAAACCTATATGGGTTACAGCGATTGCGGGTTCCTGCTGGCGGGGCTTTACAAGGCAGGTTTTCCGCACGTTGCCCACGGCCCCCTGCCCGCCGACATGAAACGCAGCGGCGGCGAGGAAGCGGTGACGCGGGCGCTGCGCTATCTTGTGGAACGCGCGCCCGATACACTGGAGCATTCGCTTGCGCCGGGTGTTAAAGCCGCCGCTTTCAACATCAAGATATTGAGCAGCCTGATCGGCACGGAACTTCAGCCCGATCTCTCCGGTCACGTTCTCATGCTGGAAGAAGTCTCGGAATATCTCTACAGCATTGATCGCGCGCTGTTTCACATCACATCGAACCCGCACATCCGCAAAGCCGCCGGAATTCGGCTGGGCCGCTGCAGCGATATTCCGGATAACGATCCGCCCTTCGGCCGGGATGCGGTCGAAATCGCGCAACATTGGTGCGCCGTGTCGGGCATTCCTTATCTGGGCCGCGCCGATATCGGGCACGATATCGCCAACAAAATCGTGCCGTTCGGGCGCTTTGGCGCGGTGTGATCGCCTGCACTTCCAGGGGTTGGCGCACGGATTTATGTTTGGCCGACTGGCGGCTGCGCGCGTTTCCGTATGGCTTTTATATTCGGATAAAGGGACTTTGACCGTGGACCTGCGAATCGACCGGTAAAATCCGGTAGCCAAGAATAAAAGTCTGGGGAGCGTGCGCCGTGGATTTGGGTCTCGTGGACGTTGTTCTTTTTTCGCTGTTTGTCTTCCAGGCCAAACATCTTCTCTGCGATTTCGTTCTGCAGACCTCGGATCAAATCCAGTCCAAGGGTCACTACCTGCGGGCCGGCGGCGTCATCCATGCCGGGCTTCATGCCATCGGATCGATACCGGCGCTCATGGTCCTTACCCGCGCGCCGGAACTGATTGGCGCGCTGATCATTTTTGAATTCCTGCTGCACTATCACGTCGATTATACCAAAGCGCGGCTAGACGCGGCGCTGCGGTTCAGCAACACGAGTACCATCTATTGGACGATCTTCGGCACAGACCAGATGGTGCATCAGCTCACCTATCTGAGCATGGTCTATCTGGTGCTGCATATCGGTCCGGTCCAACCGATTATGCTTTAAGCGTGCGGCGCGGCGCCGCCATCCGGCCGGAGGAAGGCGCGCGAGAAGAACGCTTTCATGCGCCGCAGAATATCGCCTTCGACCTCTTTTTTATCGGGCTTACGGTTGGCCATCGCGTCCAGTTCGAGTTGCCGCTGCGCCAGCACACGGCTGAAGCGTTCAAACAATTCCGGACTGGCCTTTAGAAGCGCGCTGATATCTTCCCTCGTGATTTCGAGAACGCGAATGCGCGTCAACGCTGTGACCGTGGCCGTGCGCGGGGCGCCGGTCATCAGCGACATTTCACCAACAACATCGCCGGTGGCGCTGATCGCGACTTCGAGCTGCTCTTCGGGTTTGCCGATGGAAATGCTGATCGCGCCCTCGAGCATGATGTACATTTCCGTGGCCGCGTCGCCCTGCTTCATCAGGACCATGCCGCGATCCAATTCGCGCGGCTTGCACAGCGCGGCCAAAGCTTCGCGCTGCTCCTTGTTGAGTGCATTGCGGAACAGGCCGGCGCTGGCCAGCGCGTCATGAATTTCCTTCGGGCCGAGCGTGTCGGCGACATCCGGCGCGGGGGTCATTTCGATCTGCGTCACCGGCATCGGCAATTCGTTCTGCAGGATCACGTCCTGCAGCGCACGCAACACGATGGACTTCGCCACGCCCGGAGTCATCTGGTTGGGATGAAACCAGAAGCGTACTTCGTAAAGCGCCGAGTCGCCGGTGAATTTCGTCAGAATGATTTCCGGTTCCGGCTTTCGCGCCAGACCCGCATGGCGCACCG
>DATCFN010000251.1:0-2629 GCA_036509475.1 Rhizomicrobium sp.
GCCGAGATACCGCCCATCGCCGATCACAAGAGGGCCGCGCACGGGGTCCTTAAATGCGATTTCGACATGCCATAGCCGCTCCCTTGTGAAGCGTGGCGGCGTCGCGAAGGATTCGGCGCGCTCGCCATGTCGCGTGAAGGGTTCGCGCTGGACGCGGATCGTCTCGACCGGCGCGGCGATGCCGGCATGCCGCAGCGCCTGGCGGACGGCGGCCACCGCTTTTCCCTCCTCGCACAGACGTGCCGCCGCGTCCTTCTGTTCGGTGCGCTGGCGATGCCGCGCGGCACCGTGGGGCAGGGCGGCCGGCGTGACGGTGCGCCAAAGGCGCGCCTCGTGTTTTTCGCCGATGCCGTAGTGACGGAGCTTCGCGTAATCGTCGGCGGGCGACAGGATGGATTTTATTTCGCCAGTTCCGGTGTCGGTGATGACGTCGAGGCCAGAAAAGCTCCAGGCGATATCGTCGGCCGAGATGCAACAGTCCGGCGGAATTTCGATCAGCACGCGGCGGATCGCGCGATCCACATGATCGGAGCCGATCGAAGGCAGCGGGATGATCCGCACGCGTGCTCCCTTGTCCGCCTCGGTCGCGTCACGGCCGACCAGCACGCGGTCGATCTGCGCTTCGTTCGCCGCCGGCTGTTTCTTTAGCCGCGCGGCGGCCATGTCGCGAATTTTCTCGACGAGCGACACGGCGTCCGTCAGCGCCCACGGTGCGAACGGCGGTTCTGCCGTCCCCTTGCTCGGGTCGCGGAGGTCGAACAGTTTGCGGACAGGCGGGCTGTCGTAGGAAACGTTGCGAAAGAGCGGCTTCGGGGGCTGGACGAAGACTTGACCGGTTGCCACCTTGCGGTCGGGTTCTTTTTGGGTCGGTTTGGATTCATAGAGCGTCCGGAAGCGCTCACCGGCTTTCTTGTGGCGCTCGATAAGACTTTCGAGCGATCCGTTGAGCGGCACGGCAAGCACTGCGCCGCCAGCCCTATTGCTAGGACGATGAAGAACCCCGCCTTGCGCCGCGAGGCGCGCATCCGTTTTGCCAACATCAAGGACTTCACCCCACGCCCAGGCCATATCGACGCCACGACCGAACTGGTAAAGCCGCTCGGCGATGGCGCAAACCTGTTGCGCGTTCGTCCGCGCTTCGGGCGACTCGTAAAATGTCCAGACGTAAAACAGTGGCATCTCGGCCTCGAACAGGATCGGGCGAATGTCTTTCGCGGTACGGATTTTGCCAAGCGCCGCCAGATAGTCCCGATGGTTCTTGAACTTCTTGCTCTCCACCGAATCTCTGTCGTTGTTTGGCACGAAGTTCGTGAAGGGTTGGCCACGCCGCATCGGCGGCGCGGCGATCATCGGTGCGTCTTTGAGGCCCTCAAGCCATTTGAGAGCGTCCTTATCCTCCGTCGCTAGCGTCTTGCCCTGCGCGGCGCCGGCCACCAGCGCCTGGAACAGCCGTGCTGGCGACGGTGGCCAGTCGGGGCGTCCATGATAACGCCCGTCATGGAAGCGCACGGCGATAAGTAAGGTTGGCATCGTTCAATCCGATTCGCCGCCGCTCTCACCTCCGTCGTCGTCCGTCTTGCTTTTCCCCTTTTTCTTTTTATTGGCCTTCTCCACATCTTCCTTAGCGAGTGCGGCGTCGAACGTGACGGGCCGATCCGGACCTTTGCCGAATGCATCGGCGCAATCGTGCGCGTATTGCTTTATGACTTCTGAGTCGAGCGCGATCGTATCGCGCTTGCCCTCTCGGTGCACAAGTTGCCATTCGGCATCGGTGGCTGGATCGAGCGACAGGAGGCAGCCTGCGCGCAAGAAGCCGTCAATGGGTTCGACTGCCGCAACTAATGCGAGTCCAAGAATATAGCGGCGCAACGCGGCACTGTTACCGCCTTTGAGGCGTCGTAGTGCGATGAAATTTACCGTTACGTCACGTTGGATTGCCCCACGCGCGACCACGCCGCCATGTGTTGCAGTGGCAAGCGCATTTACGAAGCCCCTAATCGATTCGGGCCTCTTTTCATCCCTCTCGGCCTTCTCCTTAACGTCGTCGTCGAAGACGTCAAGCTTGGCATAGTTGATGGGTGCGGTGTAAACCGCTGAACGTTTGAGTTCACTCACATCCGAGGCACGGATCACAGACTGCACGATACGCGGCAGCTTGGCCTGCGTGTCCCGCGAATCCCAGACGCCGAAGACGAGCGATGTCGGCGCGAGCTTTGCGATTGCAGTTGCGTCACCGCGGAGAAAGTCATCGAACGCTTCTTTGGCCGCGCGCGGCAGGTCGAACACATCGCTCTTGGACGTTCTGATGATGGCGTCACCCAATCGGTGACCGGCATCGAGGATGGAGATTTTCTTTTTGTTGTTGTCATACGCGATGTCGATCTGCGGCACGAGCTTGGCGAGCGGATTTTCTGCCTCTCCGTACCCCGCTGCCTTGAAGATCGGCTCCATGCGGTTGGCTTGGCTGCCGACGCTGTCGATGGTGCAGACTTTCGTGCCGTCCGAGAGCTCATCGATATTATAAGGTGACTTTCCCTCCCCCATTGCGTAGGTCGGCGGGAAGATGACCGCGCCTTCACCTTCCACAGGCAGCAGCTTTTGTTTCAGATGCAAAGCGACCGGGCCGTTT